>DAORUH010000001.1:0-63746 GCA_035433065.1 Devosia sp.
ACCGAGGAGAATTCGGCGGCGGTGGTCACCGGCCGGAACGCCAACGCCAGGGACGAACGGCTGAAGCAGGTGATGGAGGTCATCACCCGCAAGCTGCACGAGGCGGTGAAAGAGATCGAGCCGACGCAGGATGAGTGGTTCGAAGCCATCATGTTCCTGACGAAGACCGGGCACCTTTCCAACGACTGGCGGCAGGAGTTCATCCTGCTCTCCGACGTGCTCGGCGTCTCCATGCTGGTCGACGCGATCAACAACCGCAAACCCAGCGGCGCGAGCGAGAGCACGGTGCTCGGGCCGTTCCATGTCGCCGATGCGCCCGAACTGCCGATGGGCGCCAACATCTGCCTCGACCACAAGGGCGAGGACATGGTGATCTCGGGCCGCATCCTCGATACCGCGGGCAACCCCCTCGCCGATGCGGTGCTCGATGTCTGGCAGGCCAATGACGAGGGTTTCTACGACGTGCAGCAGAAGGGCATCCAGCCCGATTTCAACCTGCGCGGCGTGTTCCGCACCGGCGCCGACGGCCGCTACTGGTTCCGCGCCGTCAAGCCAAAGTACTACCCCATCCCCGATGACGGCACGGTGGGCAAGCTCCTCGGCGCGCTCGGCCGCCACCCCTATCGCCCGGCGCACCTGCACTTCATCCTCAAGGCCCCGGGCTTCGAGACGCTGACCACCCACATCTTCGATCCCGACGATCCCTACATCAACTCCGACGCCGTGTTCGGCGTGAAGGAGAGCCTCCTCGCCGAGTTCCGCCATGTCGATGACGCGGCGCGGGCCCGCGAGCTGGCGTTCAAAACGCCGTTCTGGGAGGTCGAATACGACTTCGTGCTGGCGAGGGCCTCCGACCGGCGCTAGTCCGTTGGCGCCATTTCCTGTGGCGAAATGACCGGGCCTCGCAACGCGCCGCATATGCGCATATTCGGCGCATGCGCGGCCGGTTGTGTCCGGCGGCTTGAGGGGCGATCCAATGACATCTCGCGAAGTTGCCGTGGTCGGAGCCGGTGTCGTCGGCGTGGCCACGGCTTATGTCCTGGCGAGGGCCGGTCATCGCGTCACGCTGATCGATGCACGCAACGCCCCCGGCGAAGGTGTCAGCATGGGCAACGCGGCCCAGCTTTCCTGGGCCTATGGCGACGCCATGTCGTCGCCCTCGATGCTGCGCCATCTGCCGGCGATTTCGCTGGGCCGCGATCCCGCCTTCAAGGTGCAGTGGCAGCTCGATCTCGATTTCCTCATCTGGGGCCTGCGCTTCGTGCTCAACGGCTCCGAGGCGAAGTGGTGGGCCAACACCGCCGCCGCCCTGGCGCTGGCCGATAAGTCGCGGCGCGAGTTCGACGCGCTCCGCGCCGAAGTCGACCTGCCGTTCTCCTACAGCGCCGCCGGCAAGCTGCACCTCTACCCGACCCGCGAGGGGTTTGAGGCGGCGCGCAGCACCGTGGACCGGAAGGTCGCGCTCGGCATCGTCCAGCACATGATCGACCGCGAGGCGGCGACGCGGATCGAGCCGGGCCTTGCCGGCTATTCCGGCGACATCGCCGGCGTCATCCACACCCCGGGCGATGTGGTTGGCGATGCGAACGCCTTCTGCCGCGCCCTCACCGATTACATCGTGCGCCAGTACGGGGTGACGACGCTGTTCGGCCGCACCGTGTCGGGGATCACGCAGCGTGCCGGCAAGGTCGCCGCTGTGCGTTTCCTCGATCGGCCTGAACTGGCGGTGGATACCATCGTCGCGGCGACAGCGTCCTCGCGATCGCTGCTCAACGTCCTGCCCGAAGCACGTTCGGTGCGCCCGGTGCGCGGCTACTCGCTGACGGTGCAACGCCCCGACAGGGCGCCCAGAGTCAGCGTGACCGACGTGAAGCGCAAGCTCGCCTTCGCCTCGATCGGCGATCGCTTCCGTGTTGCCGGCCTCGCCGATATCGCCGCCCCGGGCAGCGGTTTCGATGACCGGCGTTTCGACGCTCTGCTGGCGGCGACCGAAAGCGTGTTCCCCGGCCTCTTCACGTCCACTCCTGAGGTGATGCGCTGGTCCGGCGAACGTCCGATGACGCCGTCATCGCTGCCCATCATCGGCCCCTCGAAGCGGATCGATGGCCTGTTCGTCAACATTGGCCACGGCGGGCTCGGCTGGACCCTGTCGCTCGGCTCGGGGCGGCAGATCGCCGACCTCCTCGCCTGACGCGGTAGAGCTTGGTCAGGCGCTCAGTTCGCGCGAGATCGCCGCGGCGACCTCGGCGAGGCGGGTGCCGACCTTGGGCACCAGCAGGCGCGGCAGCCGCGATTTCGGCGCCGACAGGCTGATCGCCGCTATCGGGGTCTCGGTCTCGTCGACAATGGCGGCCCCGATGCAGGCCACGTCGTCATCGTTCTCTTCTACCTCGGTGGCATAGCCCAGCCGGTGCGCCTGCCGGAGCAGCCGTTCGAGTGCGTCCGGCGCGACAACGGTGCGGCTCGTGCGCACCGCAAGCGAGCGGCTGAGTTCGGTCTTGCGGGTGGCTTCCGGCAGGTAGGAAAGCATCGCCTTGCCCAGCGCCGTCGAGTGCAGCGGATGCCGATCGCCGACGCGTCCCTGGACGCGCAGCATGTGCGTTCCCTCGACGATGTCGATGTAGATCACCACGCCGTCCTGCTGCAGCGCCAGGTTCACGGTTTCACCGTACTCGGTGACCAGCTGCTGCAGGTGCGGCCGCGCAATCATGCGCAGGCGGTGCAGGCTGCTGTCGGCCTTGGCGAGCGAGCGGAACTTTGAGCCGATGCTATAGGTATTGGTCTGCGTGTCGTGGTCGACAAAGCCGGCTTCGACCAGCGTCTGCAGGTACCGGAAGGCCGATGTCTTGGGGAGCTTGAGTTCCTTGCACACCGCCGAAAGCGGCATCCCGGATGCGTTCTCAGCGACCAGCGTCAGTACCGCCAGCGCCTTCTGGGCCGGCTGTACAATGTAGCGCTTGGACGTCGTCGTCATACAGCTTCCCCCGCCAGCCACCTGTTCCTCTGCGCGAAACGGTGGTTCCTTTACATGCATTCTGTACCGTGGTTCGGTTCATGGCAATAGTTTGAAGCGCCCAGGCAGGCTCACGTGACCAAATCCTTTCTCAAGTTCGACGCATCCGCAGCCCAGGTGGCCGACGGCTCCCGCTTTGTCGCCGGTGGCGTCAACAGCAACTTCCGCGTGGGCATGGGCTACGGCCCGCTGGTGTTCGAAAAGGGCGATGGCCCGTACCTGCTCGATCTCGATGGCAACCGCCTGATCGACTACTACGGCGGCATGGGCGCGATGGTGCTCGGCCACACGCCCGCGCCGGTCATCGCCGCGGTCACCGAACAGGTTCAGAACGGCATTCTCTATGCCGGTCAGTCGAAGCTTGAATACGAAGCGGCCGAACTGCTGTGCGGCCGCATCCCTTCTGCCGAGCGGGTCCGCTTCGGCTCCTCCGGGTCCGAGGTTGCGCAGGCCGCCATCCGTCTGGCGCGCGCCTCGACGGGTCGCCGCACGATCCTGAAGTTCGAGGGCCACTATCACGGCTGGTTCGACAACGTCCTGTGGTCGACGGCGCCCTCGCTGAACGCCGCCGGTCCCGACGATGCACCGGCGCTGGTCGCCGGCACGCCGGGCCAGCACGATGACGATCATGCCGGGCTCGAAGTCCTGCAGTGGAACGACCTTGAGGCGCTGCAGCGGCGTCTCGCCAAGGGCGACGTTGCCGGTGTCATCATGGAAGCCGCCATGTGCAACCAGGGCGCGATTTCACCGCTGCCCGGGTATCTGGAAGGCGCCAAGGAAGCCTGCAAGAAGCATGGCGCGGTGCTCATCTTCGACGAAGTCATCACCGGCTTCCGGCTCGCTGCCGGCGGTGCGCAGGAACGCTTCGGCGTTACGCCCGATCTGTCGATCTTCGCCAAGGCCATCGCCAACGGTCTGCCGGCCGCCGCTATCGTCGGCCGCGCCGATCTCATGGAACTGTTCGGCAAGGGCGTGCTGCATGGCGGCACGTTCAACTCGCAGCCCGTGATCATGGCGGCGCTGCTGGCGACGCAGAAGGGCCTCACGCCCGAGCACTATCGCGACACCTCGGTGCGCGGCGTGCGGCTGCGCGACGGCATCCGCAGCGCGCTGTCTGCTGCCGGCATCACGGCGCAGGTCACCGGTTTCGAGCTGATGTTCCACATTGCCTTCGGCCTTACGGAACCGGCGCGGAACTATCGCGATCTCGCCCGGTCGGACAAGCACGGCTACAGCCTCTTCGCCCAGGCGCTGCTACGCCGCGGCGTGCGTGTGCTCGAGCGCGGTGCGTGGTTCGTGTCTGCCGCCCATGACGACGCCGTCATCGACCAGACGCTGGCGATCGTTGCCGAGGCCGCGGCCGAAGTGGCGCCGCAACTCGGCAAGTAACTGCTGCATATGCCGGTGACGCAGGACCGTCCTTGAGGTATCCACCGGCGAGACAACACCGCACGGGGGCGAGGGATATGCGCAATTCGGACGACGTCTGGGACCTGATCGACAGCCAGCGCGAGGATTTCATCGCGCTGAGCGACCGTATCTGGGGCACGCCGGAGATCGCCTATTCCGAGTTCAAGTCGGTCGCCGAACACATCGCCATGCTGGAGCAGCAGGGTTTCCGCGTGATGCGTGACGTCGCCGGCATCCCCACGGCGGTCATCGGCGAGGCAGGCGAAGACGGTCCGGTCATCGCCATCCTCGGCGAGTATGACGCCCTTCCCGGCCTGTCGCAGGAAGCGGGCCTCGATGAGCCGAAGCCCGTGCTGGACGGCGGCCACGGCCACGGCTGCGGGCACAACTATCTCGGCTCCGCGGCCATGCTTGCCGCAGTGGGCGTGCGCGACTGGCTCAAGAAAAGCGGCATCAAGGGGCGCGTGCGCTACTACGGCTGCCCGGCCGAAGAGGGCGGGGCGGCCAAGTCGTTCATGGTCCGCGCCGGCGCCTTCGATGATGTCGACATCGCCATCAGCTGGCATCCGGATTCGTTCACGCGCGTCGCGCCGCCGCTGGCACTGGCCAATACGCGCGTCGATTTCACCTTCACCGGCCGCGCAGCCCACGCCGCCGCCTCGCCGCACCTCGGCCGTTCGGCGCTCGATGCCGTCGAACTCATGAACGTGGGAGTGAACTATCTGCGTGAGCACGTCCCCTCGGACAGCCGCATCCACTACGCCATGCTGGATTCGGGCGGCGTCGCGCCGAACGTGGTGCAGGCCCGCGCCGTCGTCCGCTACGCCATCCGCGCACCGGAACTTCCGGCCATGTTCGATCTCATCCGCCGCGTGACCAAGGTCGCCGAAGGCGCGGCCCTGATGACCGAGACGCAGATGGAATCGCGCGTCGTCAGCGCCGTCTCCAACCTCCTCGCCAACGAGCCGCTCGAAGCGGCCATGGGGCGCGTCTTCGACCGCCTTGGTCCGGTGCAATTCGATGCTGCGGACCGCGAATACGCCGCGCGCATCCAGAAAACCCTGTCGCCCGACCACGTTCCGTCCTCCTATGCCTCGATCGGGATGGAACCGACCGACGCGCCGCTGTGCGATTTCGTCGTGCCGCGCGAAGGCGTTGGCAAGCCCATGGGGTCGACCGACGTCGGCGACGTGAGCTGGGTCGTTCCCACGGTGCAGGCGCGTGTCGCGACCTTCGCCATCGGCACCCCGCTCCACACCTGGCAGGTCACGGCGCAGGGCAAGTCCCCGGCCGCGCACAAGGGTTTCGTGCACGCCGCCAAGGTGATGGCCTCGACGGCGATCGAAGCGCTGCTCGATCCCACGATCATCACGGCCGCCAAGGCGGACCTCAAGAAGCGCGCCGGTGCGGGCTACGTGTCGCCGCTGCCCGCCAACGTGCAGCCGCCGCTCAAGTTCACGTCCTCCAACTAGGCCGGGGCGCAGTCCTGAAGTGACGACCGTTATCGAGGCCATCGCACACTGGTGCGCCACTCAACCCCGGTCCGGCGAAGCCGAACGCGCCGCGGCGCGCGATGCCATCGCCGATACCATCGCCTGCCTCTATGCCGGGCGCGCCGATGAGACGACCACCGCCGTCACCGCCGCCTTTGGCGGCCATGCCGGCGAGGCGCAGCGTTCGGTCCGCTGGGTCGGGCCGGGTCGCACCGCGCCGTCCCTTGCCGCGCTCGCCAACGGCACCGCCGCGCACGCGCTCGATTTCGACGACAACTTCACCCCCGGCATGAGCCACGCCTCTGCCGTCATCGTGCCGGCGCTGCTGGCGGTGGCCGACTGGGTCGGCGCCAGCGGCGAGCGCTTCGTCGATGCCTATCTTCTTGCCCTCCAGGCGCAGGATTTCGTCGGCAGCGGCGTGCGGCCCTCGCACTACACCGCCGGCTGGCACGGCACTTCCACCGTCGGCTCCATCGGCACCGCCATCGGCACCGCGTACCTTCTCGGCCTCGATGAAGCCGGCATGGCGCGCGCCCTGTCGCTCGGTACCAGCATGGCCTCCGGCGGCAAGGGCCAGTTCGGTTCGCCCGTAAAACCCTTCCACGCCGGCATGGCCTCGCGCAATGCCGTCGAAGCCGCGCTGCTCGCCGCCGAGGGCCTCACCGGCCGCCTCGATATCCTCGAACGCGACCAGGGTTTTCTCGAACTCTTCGGCGGCCCCACCCCGCCCGGCTACGATATCGACGCCATCGCGAACACTGCGACCAACGTCATCCTCGCCGCCGGCCTCGCGCCCAAGGCACACCCGTGCTGCGGTTCGACCCACAAGATCGTCGACGCGATCATCGACCTGATGAACGAGGAGAAGATCGACCCGGACACGGTCGCGTCGGTGAACGGCCATGTCGGCCCCGCCAACTACCGCAACCTGCCCTACACCAACCCGCAGGACGAGATGGAGGCGCGCTTCTCCATGCAATACTGCGCCGCGCTGGCGTTCCGGCAGGGCATCCTGAAGCTCTCCGACTTCACCCCCGGCGTGGTGCGTCAGAAAGCGGGCGATCCGCTGATGTCGCGCATCGGTATGACGCACTATTCCGCCGCCGAGGAAGCTGCGTCCGGCAAGCAGCCGCACGTCCTCACCGTCACCCTCAGCGACGGCCGCAGCTTCACCCGCGAGCGCGATTTCGCGCGCGGCATGATCGAAGATCCGTTCACCGATGCCCAGAAGCGGGCCAAGTTCATGGATTGCTGCGACGGCCTCGCCAATGCCGCCGGCCTCTACGGGCAGCTGATGGCGCTCGACGCGGCCCGCGACCTCGCGTTCCTCGATCCCGTCTTTAACTGAGACGTCCGTCTCATCGGGCGGCGCGGAAGTGCCGCCCCACCTCGGCGAACAGCCGCAGATCCGCCATCGAATCCTCAAGGCTCGTCTTGTTCGGCGTGCCGTTGACGACGCTGTCGCGGAACGCCTCAAGCTCGATCCGGAAGGGGTCTTCGTAGATCGGCCCGATGATCTCCGTCCCCGTATCCGTGTCGCTCGACGTGGTGATCTCAAGCCGCGTCGGCAGGTTGCGGATATAGGGCGTGTCGTAGTTCAGCTTGAACTGCTGGCGCTGCGTCAGCACCTCGATGCCCGCATCGAACCGCGACACATCGTCGATCACCGCCTCGTAGAGCGCGGTGAAGTGCCCGTAGTCGAACAGCGCAATCACCGTCTCGCCATTGTGCTGCGTGGCATAGCGCACGCCCTTCGGCGCGCCGAGCAGGTCGCGCATGGCAGAGAAGCTGTGCGAACTCAGCCCCGTCAGCACCTGATACGCGCGCAGCGCATCCGGAGGGCAGTCCTCGCCCATCACCGTCTTCAGCATGGCCTGCGTCCGCGCGCGTCCCTCCGCGATCACCGCGGCCGGCACATCGTCAGCGCGGAACACATTGCGCGTCTGCGCCACGAAGAACGGCGCCTCGCGGATGATGTCGCGGATGCGCACATGCCCGATCGTCTCGAGCGCCGGCAGCCGGCGCTTGAGCTCCGTGAACCCGCGCGAAAACCGCCGCATATAGCCCACGAACAACACCTGCCCGGGCCGCCGCGGCACCGACAGGATCGGCTCCAGTTGCGCCGCCGTAAGGCACGCCGGCTTTTCGATGAACACATGCTTGCCCGAGCGGATGGATTTTTCCAGCAGCTCCGCGTGCAGGTGATCCGGCGTCAGGATGAACACCGCATCCAGCGCCGGATCAGCGATCAGCGCATCGGCGCTCGCGTGCTTGGTGGGCACGCCATAGCGCTTGGCGATATGGTCGACGAGGCTCGGCGACACATCGGTGATCGCCGTGATCGCAAACCGCGTATCGTCCGCGAGCAGCGGCAGGTGCATCAGCTGCGCAACTTCACCCAGCCCGATCAGGCCAACCTTCAGCGGCGCGCTCATGCGTCGATCGCATTCATGTAAGCAAGGTTTCGCGCCGCGAGCGCCAGCGGCGTTTCCTTGGCCTGCTCGGCAATGTCCTGTTCCACCACGATCGGCCCGGTAAAGCCGTGCCGCTCAAGCAGCCGCATCACCGCCTGTATGTCCACGGCGCCATCTGGCAGCGGACACATGATGCCGGCGCGGAACGCCGCGTCCATCGACAGCGCCCCATCAAGCACCTTCGCCCGCACCGCCGGGTCAACATTCTTCAGGTGCATATAGGCAATCCGCGGGAACACCCGCTCCATATAGGCGAGCACATCCTGCCCCCAATAGGCATGGTGGCCGGTATCGAAACAGAGGTCGACGTCGGTCTCTTCCAGCAGCCGGTCGATCTGCGCTTCCTTCTCGACGGCCGTGCCCACATGCGGGTGAAAGCTCAGCTTCAGCCCATGCTCGCCTTCGACGAGATCGATCGCCGCGCGCACCATGTCGGTCAGCCCCTGCCAGCCGTCCTCGTCGAGCACGCCCTGCTGGTCGGCCGGGTAGAAATTGCTCTCGTCCATGATGACGAGATGCTTCGCCCCCAGCGATTTCAGCAGCCCGCTGAGTTCGGTCAGCGTGGTGAGCAGTTCGGGCTTGCTCGATGGGTCGCCGAAAAGGTGCACATGCGTCGCCCCGATCATCGTCAGGTTGCGCCGCGCCAGTTCGTCCTTCAGCAGCCCCGCGTCCTTGGGCAGGAAGCCGAAGGGCCCGAGCTCGGTGCCGCGATAGCCCGCCGCCGCGACCTCATCGAGGTATTGCTGCCAGGTGTAGGCGTTGCCGGTGGGATAATTGATGCCCCAGGAACAGGGGGCGTTGCCGATCAGCATGGTCATCACTCGATGTAGATGGGGTTACTCAGCGCCCGCCGGATGGGCTGGTTCTCAAGGTCGGCGCCCTTCAGCTGCCAGGGCAGTTCGCGCCCTTCGAGCGCACCGGTGAATTCGGCCACCAGCCGCTCGCGGCTCGCAACAGAGACAACTTCCGCCCGCACGAAAAGCTGCGGCGAGGAGGAGAGCCGCACCGCGGCCCGCCAGTCGTCGCCAGCAATCTCCGCCTCGGCAATCGTGCCCGTCGCGTCGATCAGCACCAGAAGGTCGCCTGCCGCGCCGCGCACCGTCACGTCCACCGCGCTCGCCGCGGCAACGCTGCTGCCCATCGGCACATCGCCAACGGCGATTTCAAGATGTGGCCCGCTGGGGCTCTCGGTCACATACCCGCGCCCCGCCTTCATGGCTTGAAGCACGGCCTCCTCGGAAAGCTCCGGCAGCCACAGCACCGTGGTCGGCCGCGCCAGCACCAGCGGCCCCTCGGGCAGCAGCCGGTCGGGCTGGTGAAAATCCGAACCGCCGATGGCCGACAGCCGCATGCCGGAAGCCAGCCGCCGCTGGTAGCGCTCCAGCGACACCCAGTTCCACGCCATCCACGTCGATTGCCACACCTCCTGGCAATCGGCCTCGGGAAATTCGTAGTCCCACGGGATCGTCGGCTTGTCGTGGTTGATCGACAGCAGCCCGCCCTTTTCGTGCACCAGCCGCGCGAGCACATGCGCATCGGCGGGCCGCGTCATGCGGAAATCGATCCACGCATCGACGCCGTAGACATTGGCGTGCCCCACCGCGGTCGTCACCTCCATCGCGCGGATGAACACGAGGTCCGGGCTCGATTGCGGATGAAAATAGCGCCGCTGCGTGATGGTGTTGTGGTCGGCAATGGCGAGGAAATCGAGCCCCGCCTGCTTTGCCGCCGCATGCAGCAGTTCCGGCGCGCCGCGCGCATCCGAATGATACGTGTGGCTGTGCAGGTCGCCCCGATACCACCCCGCCGCGCGCCGCACCGGAAAGGTCCGCGCAGGCTGTGGCAGCAGCGCCCGCGGCGCGCTGTCGAGCGCGATGGTCACCGTCGCGTCCGCGCCGGCCTCGGGCACCTTGTAGAGCCCGAGAATGGCATTCCAGCGGCCGGGCTGGATTTCGCCGTGCACATAGCCCGGCGTCGCGTCGTCCGTCGCAATGAAGAAGCTGTCCCGCGCGCCGCCGCTCCAGCCGCGAAAGCCTTCCGCCGTCGGATAGCCCGTATCGCGCGGGTCGAACGCGCCGAGGTCGATGATGCAGTCCTCGGCCTTGGCATAGGCCAGCGTCACATCGATCCGCGTCGTCCCCGCCGGCACATCGAACGGGATGTAGTAGTAGGGGTTGGCGGCCTGGTCGGCGCGGGTGACGTGGACGGTGATCTGCATCGCTATTCGCCCGCCACCGGAATGCGCGTGCCGGTGCTGTCGAACAGGTGCACATGCTCGGGCGAAAAGCCCAGCGTTACGTCGCCGCTCAGTTCGCGATGATCGTCGGAAAAGATGCGGGCGGTCATCCGCGCGCCATCGCCGCGGTCGATGGTGACGAGGCTTTCGGGTCCCATGTTCTCGTTGGCAAACAGCGGCGCGGTGATGGTATTGGCCCCGCCCGGCGCCGCGAGTCCGAGGTGCTCGGGCCTGATCCCCAGCGTCAGCTTCGGGCTGCCGGCCAGCGCCTTGCCGATCGCGTCGGTCATCGGCAGCGCGGCAACGCTCAGCCCCTCGGCGCTGAGCTGCAACCGCCCATCGCCCTGAACGGCGTCCACGGCAATCAGGTTCATCGGCGGATTACCGACAAAGTTCGCGACAAACGTCGTGGCCGGCCGGCGATAAATCTCGATCGGCGAGGCGTATTGCACGATCCGGCCCTGATCCATCACCGCAATGCGGGTGGCGAGCGCCATGGCCTCGGCCTGGTCGTGCGTCACGTAGACGGCCGTCATCCCCATGTCGCGCTGCAGGTGGTTGAGAAAGCCCCGCGCCTCGAGCCTCAGCTTTGCATCGAGGTTCGAAAGCGGCTCGTCGAACAGGTAGACCCGAGCCGGATAGACCAGCGCCCGCGCCAACGAGGTGCGCTGCTGCTGCCCGCCCGAAATCTGGCTCGGCAGGCGGTCGAGCAGATGCCCGATCTTGAGCACGTCGGCCACTTCCTTGGCCCGCCCGTGCCGCTTCGCTACGGCCTCGCCGCGCACCTTCAGCGGATAGGCGATGTTGTCGGCAAGGTTCATGTGCGGATAGAGCGCATAGTCCTGAAACACCATGGCGATGTTCCGGTCCTTGGGGTGGAGGTGGGTGACGTCATCGCCCCCGATCAGCACCTGTCCCGAGGTGGGCGTTTCAAGCCCCGCGATCATCCGCAACGATGTGGTCTTGCCGCAGCCCGAAGGCCCGAGTAGGCACACGAACTCGCCATCGCCGATGGCAAAGCTCACATCGGTGACGGCCTTGAACTCGCCGAAGGCCTTGGTGACGTTCCTGAACTCGACCGATGCCATGCTGGTTTACGCCTTGATGCCGCCGAAGAACCGGAAGCCGAACTTCCAGCTGACGAAGAGATAGAGAACGATCACCGGCAGCGAGTAGATCAGCGAATACGCTGCGAGCAGGGTGACGATGGGCGTGCCGGCTTCCGAATAGAACGAATAGATCGCGACCGATGCCGGCATGTTGCTGTCGCTACGGAGCAGGATGAAGGGGATGAGGAACGAGCCCCAGATGTTGACGAACCCCCACACTACGACGACCACGATGCCGGGCCGGATCACCGGCAGCGCCACGTCGAAGAACGCCTGCACCGGCGAAGCGCCCGCCACCATGGCGCTCTCCTCGTACGACTTCGGGATTGAGTCGATGAAATCGCGGAGGATGAACATGGCGGTGGGCAACAGCCCGCCCGCGAAGGTGAGGATCACCGCGATCTGCGTGTCCATCAGCCCCGCCGCCGAAACGATGAGGAAGATCGGCACCATCGCCGCCGAACCCGACACCACCGACGAGAACAGCAAGAGGATATAGGTCACCGCGCCCTTGCCGGGGATCGACGAGCGCGACAGCGCATAGGCCGCGAGCGTTGCCGCCGCGCCAAGCAGGATCACCCCGCCCACCGCCTGCAGCAGGCTGTTCCACAGCGCCTGCACGGCAAAGCCGTTGCCGAACACGGTGAGGAAGTTCGACAGCGTCCACGGGTCGGGCACCGCAAGGCCGAGTTCGGCGCGGGCGTTGAACGGCGCGAAAATGAACCAGATCAGCGGCAGCGCGAAGATCGCGCCGATCAGCGCGGCGAGCGCCGAGAACGCCATGCGGCCGAGGAAAGCGGGGAGGGTGAGCTTCATCGCGTCAGCCCGCCTTCTTCTTTCGCCCGATGCTCAGGTAGACGAGCGCGAAGGCGAGGTTGATGAGCATCATGATCACGCCGACCGCCGCGCCCTTGCCGAACTGGAAGTCATGGAAGGCGACGCGGTAATTGTAGATCGACACCAGCTCCGTCTTGTAGCTCGGCCCGCCATTGGTCAGCAGGAACGGCGTGAACGTGTTGAACGTCCACATGGTGATGAGGATGAGGTCGGTGACGATGTGCCCGCGGATCAGCGGCAGGCCGATGTCGCGGAATTTCTGCCACGACGATGCCCCGGCCACGTCCGCCGCCTGAAAATAGCTCGGCGGGATCGACGAGAAGGCCGAGTTGAACAGCATCATCGAGAAGGCCGCGCCGCGCCAGGTGTTGAACACGACGATCACCCAGAACGGCTGGTCGAGCAGGAAGTCCCCACGCGGCAGGCCGAGGCCCGTCAGGATCATGTTCAGCGTGCCGTTGTCGCGGTCGAGGAACGCGAACCAGGCAAAGCCGATCACCACTTCGGGCAGGATCCACGCGGCGATGACAAAGGTTTCGGTGATGCGCTTCACCCACGCCGGCACCGTCTGGATCAGCCAGGCCAGCAGCAGCCCCAGCAGCGCCTGTCCGACCAGCGCCGAGGCCAGCACGAACTGCACTGTGAGGATCAGCGAAAAGCCGAACTGGCCGCGCTGGAAAAACGTCGCCGGGTCGAACAGCGTCAGGTAGTTCGCGAGCCCGACAAATTCGGGGTTAAGCGCGGTCTTGCCGAGCAGCGTCCGGTTGGTGAACGAGACGAAGATGATCCAGAAGAACGGGATGATGACGAACACCGCCACCAGCAAAAACGCCGGGCTGAGAAACAGCGCCCCGGCGCGCGTCGACAGCAGCGCAAAATTGCGTTGCTTCTTCGGGGGCGCTGCGGAGCTGGTTTCGGTGGTCATCGGGCAATCTCGATGAGGGGCATGGCGCTCATGGCCGGGCTTGCGCCTCGGCGGCGCAGCGCCGCGAAAAAAGGAACCCGGCACCCCGAAAGGCGCCGGGCAGGAGGAACCCTTAGAGCTTGCTGACCGTATTGGCCTCGCCGACGATGGCGATGACGGCGGTCTTGTACTGCGCCATCGCGGCTTCCGGCGTCAGTTCGCCCGACACCACCGCTTCGGTCATGCGCTGGATTTCCTGCGACACCGCGTTGTAGTTCGGGTCGTTCGGACGCGCCGTGGTGAGCGGCAGCAGCGTCTGGCTGGTTTCCGTCAGGAACGGGCTGTTGGGGATCGGCACGTCGGTCCGGGCCGTGATGCGCGGCTGGATCGCCTGGAAGGCCTCAAGCTGCGCCGGCTCGTTCATGAACGACAGGAACGCCCAGGCTTCCTTCGGCGTATCCGTCGCCGGGTTGAGCACAAAGCCCGTGCCGCCCGAAATGGTGACGAAATCCTGCCCGCGGATGCCCTTGCCGGGCTCCTCGGCCGGCACCTTGGCCCAGCCCATGACCTGATCGCGATTGGCCACCGCGAATTCCGAGCCTTCCGGCGTCACCGAGCGATAGAAATAGTCGCCCTCGAACAGCAGCGCCGTCACCCCGTCGCGGAAGTTCGCGAACGAGCGGTTGCGGCCGTCCGCGAGCAGCTGGATGCGCTGGTCGCCGAGCTTTTCGTCGACATAGATGGTCTTGTAGAGATTGAGCGTGTCGAGAATGCCCTGGCTCGAAACGATGAACTTGCCGTCGGCATCGGTCACCGCCTCGCCCGTGCCGAGCAGCGCCAGCCAGTAGCCCTGCATGGTCGTCGCTTCGCCCATCGCCACGCCGGCATTGAGCTGGATCGGGAAGCTGTCCGGCTTCACCTTCTTGATGGCGCGGGCGGCGTCGAGCACGTCCTTCCACGATTTCGGCTGCCAGGTATCCGGGTCGATCCCGGCTTCCTTCAGCATGTCCTTGCGCGTGTAGATCATGCGCACGTCGGTGCCGAGCGGAATGCCGTACTGCTTGCCCTTGTAGATCATCAGGGCGCGCGAACCCTCGGACAGCGCCGCCCAGCCGGTCCAGCTGTCGACCTCCGGTCCCGCGACCTCATCGAGCGGCTTCAGCAGCCCGCCCTCGACGAAGGAGGGGATCAGGAAGCCGTCGAAGGCCGACACGTCCGGGCCCGCGCCGGTCGAAAAATCGAGCGCCAGCTGCTGGGTGAGCTGCGCGTCCTCGCCGCCGAACTGGTTCAGCTTCACCTTGATGTCAGGGTGCGCCTTTTCGAACGCCGGGATGACGCTGTTGGCGATCCATTCCGCCGTGCCGCTGTTGGTGCCGCCGACTACGCAGCGGCAGGTGACGTCGAGATCAACGGCGAAAGCTGGCGCGGCAAACGCCGTGGCGCCAAGAAAACCGAGCGCAAGTGCGCGCAGACGATTGCTCATCGCAAAAACCTCCCAAATGGTGGCCCCGGATTTGGTGGCCAGTGTTGGCCTGCCCACCCATCCTCCAGGTGCCGCAGACCGAGAAAGAATGAACACGTTTTCACTTGTCGTCAATGCAGGCGCGTCCGGCGGTCTCTCCGCCGTCGCGTCAGCAATGCTGACATTACCCATGTTTTGCGACGATCCTGTAACACCGGCTGACCCCGTGCGCCGGATCATCCGCTTGACAGTCGAGCCGTCAAAGGCAGAAAAATGAACACGCTTTCACCTTCGGGTGACCAGGGAGACATCGATTTGACCGCGACTGAGTCGCATCCGGCAGGGCGGGCGACCGCCGAAATGGTTGCCGCACGGGCCAATGTCTCGCGCGTGGCGGTGTCGCGCGCCTTCAACCCGCACACCTCGCTGAAGCCCGAAAAGCGCGCGCTGATCCTGCGTATCGCGCAGGAGCTGAACTACACGCCCGATCGCGCCGCCCGCGCGCTGGTGAGCGGCCGCACCCACCTCGTCGGCGTCATCGTCCCCGATGTGTGCAGCAACTGGGAGAGCCAGGAGATCGACGCGCTGACCACCGCGCTGCAGGATGAGGGCTTTGCCACCCTCTTGTTCAAGACCCGCACCGACTACAGCATGGATGAGCAACTGCTCGCCTACATGCGCGGCTTCAACCCGGATTCGGTGATCGCCTTCGTGGAGAACGTGAAACCCGAAACCCTCGCCCGCTTCCTCGATCGCGCCGTGCCGATCTACGTCGATTACCCGCTGCCCGGCGCTGCCGGCCACCAACCGCCCGGCCCCATGCAGGACCGGCTGAACGTGCTGCAATACACCGGCATCAATCAGGCCGTGGCGCTGCTGCAGGGCTATGGTGTGAAGCGCATCGCCTATCTCGCCGGCTCCGACAAATCGCGCGCCAATTCCTCGCGCGAACGCACCCTGCGCCAGGTGATGGCCGAGCGCGGCCTCGGCGAGCCGGTGATCATGCCGGGCGACTACAGCTACGACACCGCCTACCGCTCGACCATCGACCTGTTCCGCGTCGGGCAGGGGGCCGACGCCGTGTTCGCCGCCAACGACGTCGGCGCCTTCGGCGTCATGGATGCCCTCCGCCACGAGCTGAACCTTTCCATCCCGAAAGACGTGAAGGTCGTCGGCTTCGACGACATCGCCCAGTCGCACTGGAAGAGCTACAACCTCACCACGGTCAAATTCGATCTCGACGAGCGCGTCCGCGCCCTCGTCCGGCTGATCCTCCGCCGCCTCAACGATCCGCAGGGCCCGGCGCTCGAAGAAACTCTCAACACCCGCCTCGTTGTCCGCGGCACCGTCGGCTGAAATCCATGACCGCCCCCACCATCCACCTCATCTACAAGACCCATCTCGACATCGGCTTCACCGATCACGCGGCCCGCGTGAGACGGCAGTATCACGAGCAGTTTATCCCGCAGGCCATCGCCACCGGCGAGCACTTCTTTGCCGAAGACCCGGCGCACCCCGCCTTCATCTGGACGACCGGCGCATGGCTCATCTGGGATCACCTCAACACGCAGGATGCCGCCCGCGTCGCGCGCCTCGAACGCGCCATCGAGCGCGGCCTCATCGCCTGGCACGCGCTGCCCTTCACCACGCATACCGAGTTGATGAATCCCGCACTGTTCCGCGCCGGCCTGTCCTATGCGCAAGAGCTCGACCGGCGCTTCAACCGCGAGACCATCGCGGCGAAAATGACCGATGTGCCCGGCCACACGCTGGGCATGGTGCCCATCCTCGCCGAGGCTGGCGTGCGGTTCCTCCACCTCGGCGTGAACACCGCGAGCCCGGTGCCCGACGTGCCGCCGATCTTTCGCTGGCGCGCGCCCGATGGCAGCGAAATCGTCGTCATGTATCAGGCCTCCTACGGCGACACCGATTTCCCCGCCGGGCCGGATATCGGGCTGAGTTTTGCCCACACCAGCGACAATATCGGCCCGCAAAGCGTGCCGCAGACGGCCGAGGCCCTGCGCCGCATCCACCACGAGAACCCCGGCGCCACCATCACCGCCTCGACCCTCGATGCCTTCGGCGCCGCCATGTGGGAGCGCCGCGAGGCCTTCCCCATCGTCGAGCACGAGATCGGCGACAGCTGGATTCACGGCACGGCGAGCGATCCGCACAAGCTCGCCCGCTTCCGCATGATGCAGCGCCTCCACGACGCATGGGAGCTGGAGCTGACGCCGCGCCGCCTCGCCTTCGGCAGGCAACTGGCGCTGGTCGCGGAGCACACCTGGGGCGTCGACATCAAGAGCTACCTGCGCGACGAGACGGCCTTCGACCGCGAGCCCTTCGAGCGTCTCCGCGCGACCGACCATCGCTTCGCCTACACCGAACAATCCTGGGCTGAGCAGCGCGCCTATATCGACGAGGCGCTCGGCGCGCTGCACGGCGGGGACCGCGCGCTGGCGGCGGGGGCACTGCGAGCGCTCGACGTGCCTCCCGCCGCCGCCCCAACTCCCGGCACGCAGCTCAGCGACGGCGGGTGGACGGCAGAACTCTCGCCCGAGACCAGCGACATCGTCAGCATCACCGCCCCCTCCGGCCGCATCATCGCGGGCGAGGCTGGAAGCCTGTTCGGCTATCGCCACGAAAGCTACGATTGGGCGGGCCTGCAAACCCACCTCAATACCTACCTGCAGCACCGTGAAGAATGGGCCATCCTCGATCACGACAAGCCCGGCCTCGCCAACGCTCGCACCGCGCAACAGGCGGCCTTCGTCCCCACCCATGCCGGCATTGCTGACCGCCGAACAGCTGTCGCAACCATGTCCGAGACGGCCGTCTCACAACTGGGCGCGCCGCTCCGCGTCGATATCGCCATCAAGGCCGTCCACAACGAGCGGCTCGAACTGACGCTGGTCCTGCGCGGCAAGGCCGCCAATCGTATGCCCGAGGCCGGCTTCCTGAGCTTCACCCCGGCGACCGCCGGGAACTGGAGCCTCGAAAAGATGGGCCTCTGGCACAGATCCGATGCCATCGTGCGCCGCGGCGGCGGGCAGTTGCAGGCCGTCACCGCCGTGCGCACGGGCGAGGGCGACACGAGCCTCACGCTCGAACTGCTCGACGCGGCGCTGGTGGCTCCGGCTACGTCGCCCTTCATGCCGTTCCAGCCCGAGGTGCCGGATTTCTCGCGCGGTGTCCGGGTCAACCTCTACAACAACAAATGGGGCACCAATTTCCCCATGTGGTGGGAGGGCGACGTGCTGTTCCGCTTCATCCTGGAGCTCCGCGCCTCCGGCTAGAAGTGGCCGCTGCACCGGCCAAAACCGATATTCCTCCCAACCTCGGAATAGCTCAAACTTATGGCTGGCCCGCCAGATTGAAATGGTTGCACCGCTGGTGCTCTGCCAGCCTCCATGGGTTGGCTGGGGGGCCAGGGGAGGATGTCTGGCGTGTGTGCCGTGCACTGTGGTGCGCCCGGAAAGGGCGCTGAATGAGCCGCCGGAACAAGGCATTCGTGATGGGCCACCCCATCGCGCATTCGCGCTCGCCGCTGATGCACGGCCACTGGCTCAAGACCCTGGGCATCACCGGCTCCTATGAGCGGCTCGATGTCGCTCCCGCCGATATCGACACCTTCTTTGCCGGCTTTCGTGATGCCGGTTGGGTCGGCGGCAATGTCACTGTCCCGCACAAGTCCGCCGTTATCCCGCATCTCGCCGGCCTCGACGCCGCCGCGGAAGCGATGGGCGCGGTCAACACCATTTACTGGGATGGCGACGACCTTGTCGGCGGCAATGCCGATGGCATCGGCTTCACCCACAATCTCGATGACCGCGCGCCGGGCTGGGATGCCGGGGCGCGCCGCGCCGTGGTGATCGGGGCAGGCGGGGCGGCGCGTGCCGCCACTTATGCGCTGCTCGAGCGTGGGCTCGATGTGGCGCTGTGCAACCGCACCGTCGCTCGGGCCGAACAACTGGCGGCCCGTTTCGGCAAACGCGTCACCGCCCACGGCACCGACGCCTTGCCGAGTCTCATGGCCGATGCCGACCTTCTGGCGCAGACGACAAGCCAGGGGATGATCGGCCAGCCGCCGCTCACGCTGGACCTCGCGCCGCTGAAGCCCGGGGCGGTGGTCTGCGACATTGTCTATGTGCCGCTCGACACGGATCTCCTGAAAGCTGCCCGCCAGCGCGGACACCGCACGGTCGATGGCCTCGGCATGCTGATGCATCAGGCGGTCGTCGGCTTTACCCACTGGTTCGGCCAGACTCCGGTGGTGACCGATGAGCTCAGGAAGATCCTGACCGACGACATCAAGGCGAAGACGCCGGGGGCATGAAGACCTGCCGCGCCGCACGCATAGCCTGACGCACGACCCGGCCGCACCCCGTGCGCAACCGGAAATCAACGCCCCAACGCGGGTGACATGGGAGGAGACCTGATGATGAGAAGAACAGTGGCAACGCTGGCCATCGCTTCGGTGGCCGCACTGATGAGCCTGCCGTCGGCCCTGCTGGCGCAGGAAACGGTGAAAATCCCGTGCCTGTGCGAAGCCTCTGGCGCCGCCGCGGTGTCGGGCACCAATCTGAGCGACGGTGCGCATCTCGCCATCGAGGAGATCAACGCCGCGGGTGGCATCCTCGGCAAGCAGATCGAAATGGTGAACTACGACACCCAGTCCGATCCGCAGGTGTCGCGCGCCCTCATGCAGAAGGCCATCGACGACGGCGCCTATGCGGTCGTCGGCACGGTGTTCTCGGGCTCCACTATCGTCAACATGCTGGTGTCGCAGCAGGCCGGCGTGCCGCAGTTCACCGGCTCCGAGGCCCCCAATATCACCGCGCAGGGCAACCCCTACATCTTCCGCACCGCTTCGAGCGCCGCCAAGGGCGTGCCCAGCCTCACCCCGTACTTCAAGGACACGCTGAAGGCGGACAAGGTGGCCGTCGCCTGGGTCAACAACGAGTTCGGCAAGGGCGGCCACGATGTCTTCGTGGGCGAGATGGAAAAGGCTGGCATCGAGATCGTCGCTGACGTGTCGAGCGAGCAGGGCCAGGCCGATTTCGCCGCCGACATTTCCAAGATCAAGGAATCCGGCGCCAAGGCCGTGTTCGTCTATCTCAACGAGGAAGAGTCGGCGCGCCTTCTGCGTGAGGCAAAGAAGCAGGGCCTGTCTATCCCGCTGGTTGGCGAAGTGACGCTCACCGGCCAGAAGGTGATCGAGCTCGCGGGCGATGCCGCCAATGGCGCCTACGCCCATGTGGGCCTCACCACCGGCGCCGATGTGCCCTCGATCCGCGAATTCGCCGACAAGTTCAATGCCAGGTACAACCGCACGACCGACCACAACGGCATCAAGGGCTACATCGCGGTCTACGCGATCAAGTACCTGACCGAGCTCGTCGGCGGCTTCGACCGCGAAGCGCTCGCCAAGAAGGCGCACGGTCTCACGCTCGACGTCGCGACCTATCCGGGTATGCTCCTGACCACGTCATGGGACGACAAGGGTGAGCTTTCGCGCGAAAGCTTCATGACCCAGGTCGTTGACGGCAAGCAGGTCGTGATCGGCACCGTTCCGGCCAACTGATACCGGGTGGCGCCCTCGCCCGGGGGCGCCACTCCACCAACCCCGGAGACGGCCTTGTCGCAGTTCCTGCAGGTGCTTCTATCCGGGCTTGCCACCGGCTCCATCTACGCCCTCGCCGCCATCGGCTTCACGCTGCTCTGGCAGGCGGCGCAGACGGTGAACTTCGCCCAGGGCGAGTTCGTCATGCTGCCGGCCTTCTTCGTCCTCTTCGCCATCAAGGTGTTGTCCTTCCCCCTCTGGCTGGCGCTGCTGTTCGGGCTGCTGCTGGCCGTCCTGCTGCTTGGCCTGCTGTTCAAGAAAATCATCGCCGAGCCGATGCAGGGCAATCTCGGCCTGCCGCTGGTCATCGCCACGATGGCCCTCGCCATCCTGATGAAGGAGAGCACCAAGATGTTCTTCGGGGCCGAGGCGCAGCCCTTCCCCGAACTGTTCCCTGCCGACACCATGAACGTGCTGGGCGCGATCGTCTCGGTGCAGGACCTGCTCAACCTCGCGACCTCGCTGCTCTGCGTCGTGGCGCTCTCGATGTTCCTCAACCGCACCCGCACCGGCCGCTGCATGCAGGCCACGGCGCAGAACCCCGCTGTCGCCGAAATCCTCGGCGTCAACATCAAGCGCATGGTGCTCTACACCTTCCTCATCAACGCCGCCCTTGCCGCGCTCGCCTCCTTCCTCATCTCGCCGCTCTATCTGGCAAAGTTCTCCAACGGCGAGACGTTGGGCATCGTGGCCTTCATCGCGGCCATCATCGGCGGCTTCAACCAGATCCGCGGCGCGCTGGTGGGCGGCCTGCTGATCGGCGTGCTCGACAACCTCGTCGCCACCTACGTCACCGCCGAGTACCGCGCCGCCGTGCCGCTGGTCCTGCTCATCGCCATCATCCTGTGGCGGCCGCAGGGCCTGCTCGGCACGTCCGAAGGAAGAAAAGTCTGATGCGCGCCTGGATCAAGCCGCTCGCCCTCATCATCGGGCTTGCGCTGCTCGCGGTCGCGCCGATCGGGCAGGGCAATTACGTCATCCACATCCTCTGCTCGTGGCTGATCTTCACCATCGCCGCGATGGGCCTCAACCTCACCCTCGGCTATGCCGGGCAGATTTCGCTGGCGCAGGCCTCGTTCATGGCCATCGGCGCCTACGCGACCGCGCTTATCACCCTCGCCGGCCTGCCGTGGATTCTCGGCCTCGCCAGCTCGATCGTCCTCTGCCTCGCCGTCGGCCTCGCGCTCGGCTTCCCGGCGCTGCGCGTGCAGGGGCACTTCCTCGCCTTCGTGACGCTGGCGTTCAACACGCTGGTCTTCCTCGTCGCCCGCAACGAGGACTGGCTCACCGGCGGCTCCTACGGCCTCGTCGGCATGCCCCGGCCCAATTTCTTCGGCTTCGATACCGGCCGGCAGCTGCACTTTTACTACTTCGTGCTCATCGTCTTCATCCTCTCGGCGCTGGTGATGTGGGGCATTGTCCGCTCGCCCTGGGGCCGCGCCTTCAAGGCCCTGCGCGAAAACCCGATCCGCGCCGAAAGCCTCGGGCTGGATACCCGCACGCTCACGCTCCTCGCCTTCGCCATCGGCTCGGCCTATGGCGGCATCGCCGGCGCGCTGATGACGCCACTGGTGCAGTTCATCGAACCGGGCACCTTCGCGCTCGGCCACTCGCTGCGCATCCTCTTGATGGTCGTCGTCGGCGGCGCGGGCTTCTTCTTCGGCCCGCTGCTCGGCGCCGCGGTGGTGATCCTCCTGCCCGAATTCATGCGCTTCACCGAAGGCTACTACCTCATCATCTACGCCGCCGCCGTCATCGTCCTGATGGTCCTCTGCCCGTCCGGCCTCATCGGGCTGGGCCGCCGCATCGCCGCCCGCTTCCGCCCGCGCACCGAAGCCCGCGCCGATCTCAAGGAAGGGGCGCAGCTGTGAGCCCCCCGGATGCCGTTCTCGCCGTCACCGATATCGTAAAGCACTTCGGCGCCATCCGCGCCGTCGATGGGGTGAGCTTCGATGTCCGCCGTGGGGAAATCCTCGGCCTCATCGGACCCAACGGCTCGGGCAAATCCACCCTCTTCAACTGCATCCTCGGCCAGCTGACGCCCACCGGCGGCCGCGTCGAGGTGAAGGGCCAGCCGGTCTCCGGCAAGCGCGCCAACCAGCTGAGCCGGCTCGGCGTCGGCCGCACCTTCCAGCAGCTTTCCGTCTTCCCGCAGATGACCGTCCTCGACAACATCATCCTCGCCGGCCAGGAGCATCGCGGCACGCTGATCGGCCGGCTGTTCGGCAAGCCCGACGCCGGCCTCACCGCCGCAGCCGACCAGATGATCGCCTTCTTCCGCTTGACCCACCTGCGCGACCAGATGGCGGGCTCGCTCTCCTACGGCCAGCAGAAGCTCGTCGATGCCGCGATGGCCTTCATGGCCGGCCCCGATCTGGTGCTGCTCGACGAGCCGGCGGGCGGGGTGAATCTCACCATGCTCGGCGCCCTGCGCGAGCGGCTGATCGCCTACAACCGCGAGCACGGCACGACCTTCGTCGTCATCGAGCACAACATGGAATTCGTGATGTCGCTGTGCACGCGCATCATCGTGCTCGCCGAGGGCAAAATCATCGCCGAGGGCACGCCCGGCGAGATCCGCAACAACCAGCTGGTGATCGACGCCTATCTCGGAGGCGGCCATGCTTGAGATCCGCGATCTGTTCGGCGGCTACGGCAAGATCACCATCCTCAACGGCGTGAGCTGCACCATCCCGCGCGGCTCGATCACCACCGTCATCGGCCCGAACGGCGCCGGCAAGTCCACCGTGTTCAAGGCCATCTTCGGCCTCCTCGCCATCCAGTCCGGAAAAATCCTGCTCGAAGGCGAGGACGTGACCGGCCTGCCACCCGCGAAGATGATCGCGCGCGGCGTCACCTATGTGCCGCAGGGCCGCAACGTCATCCCGCAGCTTTCGGTCTGGCACAATCTCGAACTGGGCGGCGTCACCGCGCATGATCAGAAGCAGGTGCGCCGCCGCATCGATCAGGTGATGGAGCAGTTCCCCATGCTGCGCGAGCGCCAGCACCAGAAGGCCATCGAGCTCTCCGGCGGCCAGCAGAAGCAGCTCGAAGTCGCCCGCGCCCTGCTGCTCGATCCAAAACTCATCCTCGTCGACGAGCCCTCCATCGGCCTCTCGCCCAACCTCGTGCAGGAGGTGTTCGCGACGCTGCAGCGCCTGCGCGACAATGGCGTCACCGTGCTGATGATCGAGCAGAACGCCAAGGCGGCGCTGAAGATTTCCGACTACGGCCTCGTCCTCGAACTCGGCCAGACCCGCATGCACGACCGGGCGGACACGTTGCTCAACGATCCGCGCGTCGGCCGCCTGTTCCTCGGCGGCTCGGTCGAGCCCGCCGCCACCTGATGGCCCCCATCCGCCTCGGCATCGTCGGCGACAATGTCGCCCACTCGCAGTCCCCTTCCTTCCACACGCTGGCCGGCCGCCACGCCGGTATCGACGTGCGGTTCGATCTGATCGAACCCGCCCGCTGGGGCCTCGATTTCGAGGCGGTGATCGCCCGCTGCCGGCGCGAAAACTATGCCGGGCTCAACATCACCTATCCCTACAAGGAACGCGTGCTGGCGCTCCTCACCGACGCCGATTCCGACGTTGCGCGGATGGGCTCGTGCAACACCGTGCTGTTTCGCGGCTGGCGGCTCAGCGGCCACAACACCGACCACACCGGCTTCATGGCCGCCTTCCGCCACGGCTTCGGCCGCCCGCCCGGCACCGCGCTCGTCGTCGGCGCCGGCGGCGTCGGCCGCGCCGTGGTGCTCGGGCTCGGCAAGCTCGGCGCCAGCCGCATCCTCCTCGCCGACACCGACCGGCTCCGCGCCAAAGCCGTCGCCGCCGATCTCGCGCCGCACCTCAAATGTCCCATTGAAGTCGTGAGCAACGCCGACGAGGCCGCGCGCCACGCCGATGGCATCGTCAACTGCACGCCGCTTGGCTCAGTGGGGCACGAAGGCTCGCCCGTGCGAGACGAGAGTCTTACCGGCAAAGCCTGGGCCTTCGATGTCGTCTATGCGTCCGGCGGCACCGCCTTCGGCCAGCAGGCGGCGCGTGCCGGTGTGCCATTCGCCGGCGGCTATGAGCTGCTGTTCCATCAGGGGCTCGATGTGTTCGAGCTGTTCACCGGCCACACGGTTGCCGATCCCAAAAAGCTCCGCGCCGAACTGCAGGCGATGGGCGCCACGGCCTAGGGAAACACGGTTCCCTCGAACAGCTTCCGCGCCGTCCGCAGCGTCCCCGCCCCAACAATCTCGCCCGCCGCATCGCGCTCGATCAGCACTTCCGTCGCCCCACTCGGGTGCTCGATGGCAAAGCGCCTGCCGTCCTCCGGTAGCTTCGCGAGCCCCGCCGCGGGCGAGTCCTCGAACAGGCACGCGGTTGCCACCGTCACCGCGGCCAGAACGCCGATCGAGGCATGGCACCGGTGGGGAATAAAGCTGCGGGTCGAGATCGCGCCGCCACCAAGTGCCGCCGAAACCAGCGTCATTTTTGGCACCGACTTTTCGGTCACATCGCCAAGGTTCATCAGCGGCCCGGCCTTCAGCCGGATGCTCTCAAGCCGCGCCTTCAGCGCCGCATTGGCATCGAGCGCCTCGCGCGTCTCGGTGCCGGTCACGCCAACGTCAGTGGCGCGCAGGATCACGCAGGGCATGCCGTTGTCGATCAGCGTCACGGTGATCCCGTCGATCACGTCGCGCGCCCGGCCCGTCGGCAGCAGCGCGCCGCACATCGATCCGGCAATGTTCTGGAACAGCAGCGGCACCGGCGCATGCGTCCCCGGCACGCCGTCGATTGACGCCGCGCCCTCATAGGTCACCACGCCGCCCGGCGTCGAAACCTCAGCCTCAGCCACCTCGCCGGTGTTGAGCATATGGATGCGCACCGGCGTCGTGCCGTCCCGCGCCGCAACCAGCCCCTGCTCGATGGCGAACGGCCCGACGCCCGCCAGCATGTTGCCGCAGGCCTGCGCGTCGCTCACCAGCGGCTGGTCCACGAACACCTGCAGGAACAGGTAATCCACATCGGCATCCGGCCGCGACGGCGGGCCGACAATCGCCACCTTCGATGTCAGCGGGTCGGCCCCGCCCATCCCGTCTATCTGCCGCACATCGGGCGAACCCATCACCCGCAGCAACATGCGGTCACGCTCCGCCACATCGGCGGGCAGGGCGCCCGCCAGAAAGAACGCGCCCTTCGACGTTCCCCCGCGCATCCATGTGCAGGGGATGCCGCCGCTAGACATACTTCAGGCCCTTTTTGGCCAGGTCCTCGCGCATGCCATACATGTCGAGGCCAAGCTCCCCGGCCGCCAGCCGCGCGCGCTTGCCGGCCTCGGCCGCGAGCCGCTTGTTGGCGGCGGCAAGCACCGCTGCGGCGTCTTCGCGCCGCACCACGCACACGCCATCATCGTCGGCCACGATCACGTCGCCCGCCTTGATCGCCGCCCCGGCGCAGACGATCGGCACGTTCACCGAGCCCAGCGTTTCCTTCACCGTGCCCTGCGCCGAAACCGCCTTCGACCACACCGGAAAACCCATCGCCGTCAGGTCGCGCACGTCACGCACACCTGCGTCGATGACCAGCCCGCGGCACCCGCGCGCCATCGCCGAAGTGGCGAGCAGGTCGCCAAAATAGCCGTTGTCACAGGGTGAGGTCGGCGCAACGACGAGGATGTCGCCGTCACGCAATTGCTCGATGGCGACATGCAGCATCCAGTTGTCGCCGGGCGGCACCGAAATGGTCACCGCCGAACCGGCAATCTGCGCCCCGGCATAGATCGGGCGCATATGGCTCGCCAGCATGCCGATGCGCCCCTGCGCCTCGTGCACCGTGGCAACGCCGGCATGCGCGAGCCCGGCTATGGTCGCGCTGTCGGCGCGCTCGATGTTCTGAACCACGACGCCCATTCAACTTTCCTTCTTCTTCGGCGGCGTGCCGTGGGTGTGGAAGGTTTCGATGGTCTTCAGCCCCCAGGCCTGCCCCTTCTTGCGTTCGGCCTCGGTCCATACGACCGGCTCCCAGTCCGGCGCAAGCACCAGCCGCGCGCCCGAATTGGCCAGTTCCACGCGGTTGCCGGCGGGCTCCCAGACATAGAGGAAGAATGTTCCCTGGATGGCGTGCTTGTGCGGGCCCTGCTCGATATGCACGCCATTCTCGAGGAAGATATCGGCGGCGCGGATGATGTCTTCGCGGCTGTCGGTCGCGTAGGTGACGTGGTGCAGCCGCCCGCGCATCCCGCCATGTTCCTCGGTGCAGGCGAGGTCATAGCCCTTGTTGTTGATGGTGAACCAGCAACCGCCGAGCCGCCCGTTGTCGAGCTGGATCATCTCGGTCACGCGCGAGCCGAGGCAGGTTTCCATGAACTCACGGAACTCGCTCACGTCGTCGGCGAGGAGGTTGAGGTGGTCGAGCCGCCGCGGCGCTGCCCCGTGGTAGCGCTGGGCGAGGTTCTTGAGGGCAGGGCGCTCGCCTTGCGGCGGCACATAGCGGTGCGTGTCCCAGTAGATTTCGAACACGTGCCCGAACGGGTCTTCGAAGCGGAACGCCCGCCCGTGCCCGAGGTCGCCTTCCACCCAGCCCAGTGTCTTGAAGCGGCTTGCCTCGATGGCAAGCACGCGCCGCATCAGCGCCTCTTCGGAACTCGCGCGATAGGCCACGTGCCCGATGCCGGTCGTATAATGCCGCGTCAGCTTCAGCGTATGGAACTCATAGTCGTCCCAGGCGCGCAGATACGCCGAGGTCTCGTCCTCGCCCGACAGCGTCAGCCCATAGACGAGGGTGAAGAAGTCGAGGCTCTCGTCGTACCTGTCGGTGTACATCTCGACATGGGCAAGGTGCGCGATGTCGAAGCAAAGGGGCATCAGAGTTCGTCCACTGTCCGCGGGAAGACCGACTGGAACCCTTCAGCATATTTCGCGGCGCGTCCACCCGATTGCCCGCCGGAATTGCGCTGGAAGTGGTTGGCGCGGTTCTGCGCCAGCCGCGTGTAATACTCCCACAGGTGCTCCTGGCCCTCCATGCATTCGATGGCGGCGCGCTTCTTGTCCCACACGCCGGTGATGTCGAGGAAGGTGTCGGGCTTCCAGCCCATCTGCTCGGTCTGGTGCGGCTCGAACAGATAGAGCTGCGGCGCGCCCAGCACCTTTTCGCCCGGCTTGTGCCCCCAGGCCTGCGCGATGCTGCGCGTTTCGAGCGCCACCTCGGTCGCATACATGTGGTCGGTATTGTACGGGTCGTAGTGCGAGTGGCTGAGCATGAAGGCCGGCTGCACGGCGCGGATCACATCCACCAGCCGGAACTTGTCCGCATCGCTCATGCGTAATGGGTAATCGCCGAGGTCGAAGCTGATGAGGTCGTGCACGTCGAGCGCCTTGGCGGCCCGTTCGGCCTCGTCGCGGCGCGCCGACTTCACCTTGTCGATGGTCATGCCGGGGAGCTTCCAGAGTTTGGCGGATTCGCCCCGCTCGCCGAACGACAGGCAGACCACCGTCACCTTGTAGCCAAGCGCCGCATGGTGGGCGATCGCCCCGCCGCAGCGCCAGACGAAATCGGCCGCATGCGCGCTGATGACGAGAGCGGTTTTGCTGTCCGGCATGGTTCCTCGCAAACGCACGGATTGACCCCGCGATCTCGCCGTATCGGACGGGACTTGCCAATTCGAAAGGCGGGCCCTGGCGATAAGTTTGAGCTATACCGGCTGGTCTGGAGCACACGGAATGGCAATAGTTGCAACGAGGCCGGAAACCCGGCGCCGCCGGAAAAATGGGGGAGTTCTGGTCCTGATCGCCACGCTGCGCCATCTGCGCGTCTTTTCGGCCGTCGCCCAGACCGGCTCGGTCACCCGCGCCGCCGAGATTTGCCATGTCTCGCAGCCGGCGGTGACGCAGGCCATCGGCAAGCTCGAACGCGAGGCCGGTGGGCCGCTGTTCCAGCGCACGCCGCAGGGCCTCTTCCTCACTGCCACCGGCACGGCGCTGGCGGCCCGTGTCGATCGCGCCTTCGGCATGCTCGATCCGGTGCTCACCGAACTCGCGCCGCGCCTCCGCCTCACGGCCACGGCCGCACAACTTCACGCCCTCGTCGCCATGTGCGAAACCGAAAACTTCACCCTCGCCGCCCGCCGCATGGGCCTCGCCCAGCCGACGGTGCATCGCGCCGTCACCCAGCTTGAGCAGGAAGCGGCGCGCCCCCTGTTCGAGCGCACCTCCTACGGCATGATCGCGACCCGGCCCGCGCTGGCGCTCGCGCAGGCGGCGCAACTGGCCTTTGCCGAACTGGAGCAGGGCGAGGCCGATCTTGCCGAATTCGCCGGCCGCGAGGTTGGCCGCATCGTCATCGGCGCACTGCCGCTGTCGCGCTCCTATCTCCTCGCGCGCACCATCGCCCGCTTCCGCAAGCGCCGCCCCACGCTGCCCGTCCGTGTCCTCGATGGTCCCTACAACGATCTGATGCAGGGCCTCCGCCGCGGCGAGGTCGATCTCATCATCGGCGCGCTGCGCGACCCCGCCCCCATCGGCGATATCGAGCAGCAGCCGCTGTTCGACGATGGCCTCGTCGTCGTCGCCCGCCGCGACCACCCGCTGATCGGCGGCCCGCCGCCCACCCTCGCCGATCTCGCGCGCTACCCGTGGGTGGTCCCCATCGAACTTGCCCCCACCCGACGCTATTTCGACCGCCTCTTCGCCCCGCTCGGCGACGCCGCGCCGAAAAGCCTCGTCGAGACCGGCTCCATCGTCCTGATGCGTGAACTGCTGCGCGTGTCCGACCATGTCGGCTGCATCTCGCGGCTGCAGATCGCCGCCGAGATCGACCATGGCCACATCGCCGAAGTCCCCTTCGCGCTCGAAGGCTCGTCGCGCCCCATCGGCCTCACCATCCGCTCCGGCTGGGTGCCGACCCGCGCGCAGGCCGAGTTCCTCGATGACCTGAGGGCCGTCGCTACGTCGCCATGAAACCGCCGTCGACCGGCAGCGTCACCCCGTTGACCATCGCCGCGGCGTCCGACAGCAGGAACAGCACGACCTCCGCCACTTCCTCGGGCGTCCCGAACGCGCCGCGCGGCGTCCGCGACAGCATCGGCGCCGATTTCACCGGATCGGTCCACGCCACCGCCGCCAGCGCGGTGAGCGTCACCCCCGGGTTCACCGCGTTGACCCGGATACCGTGCGGCCCCAGCTCGTTCGTCATCACCCGCGTCAACCCATCCACCCCGCCCTTGCTGGCGCTGTAGGAGGCGTGGTTGAAAAACCCGTTGAACGCCGCAATCGACGACACATTGACGATCGCGCCCCCGCCGCCCGCCGCGATCCGGTGCTTGGCGTAGACCTGCGAGACGATCAGCGTCGCCCGCACGTTCACCGCCTGCACCGTGTCAAAGCTCTCGACCTTGGTCTCGAGGAACGGCTCGAGAACGTTGATCCCCGCGCAGTTGACGAGATAATCCGCCGGCATCGCGGCCTCCGCCGCCGCCCGCGCCGCCGCCGCGTCCGACAGGTCCACCGCGATCGTCCGCGCCCCGGTCTCGGCCGCGAGTTCCGTGAGGTCCTGCGCCGTCCGCGCCAGCGCCACGATCTGCGCCCCCCGCTTCGCCCCCAGCACGGCGATGGCGCGGCCAATCCCCTTGCCCGCGCCCGTCACCACGATGGTCCGGCCGGCCAGCGACATCAGCCGGTGAGCCCGTACTGCTCGGCCTTGTTGCGCAGGAACGGCAGGCCCTTGTCCATCACCTCTTCCATGCTGTCCGCCACCGGCCGCCACACCGCGAGCCCGTAGGCGAATTCGGGCGGCATGTTGATGAAACTCTCCATCGCCAGCCCGCCCTTGAACTTGATGGCCGCGAGCGCCGCAAAAATCTCGTTCCACGGGATATTGCCGTAGCCCGGCGTGCCGCGATCGCTCTCCGACAGATGGATGTATTTGAGCAGATCGCCGCAGGCGAGAATGCCGTTGGCCGCGCCCTTTTCCTCGATGTTCATGTGGTAGGTATCGAGGTGCATGAAGATGTTGTCCGCCCCGATCCGCTCGATCAGCTCCACGCCCTGCTGCGCCGTATTGAGCAGGTGGTTCTCGTAGCGGTTGAGCGGCTCGATGCCGAGCTGGATCCCCTTCGTTTTCGCGTGCTTGGCCGCCGCCGCGAGCGCCCGCGTGAGATTGTCGTACTCGCCCGGCGTCGGCGGCAATCCGGTGCGCTCGCCGAGCCCGCCGAAGATCGCACCCGACAGCGCCTTGCCGCCGAATTCGGCGGTCTTGTCGATGGCGAGCGTCAGGAACTCGATCGCCGCATCCGGCCGCACCGAGGCCCAGGCGCGCTCCGGCAGGCCGAGCGAACCCACCGCCTCGAGCCCGTTCTGTTCGAGCAGGCGCTTCGTATGCGCCGCGTCGATGGTTGTCGGATCGGGCATCGCGATCTCGACGAAATCGAGCTTGTAGTGGACGGCGGACCTGATGGCCCGCTCGGCCGCTTCAGGCGTCCATTTCATCGCCCAGATGCTCGTATGGATGCCAAACCCGCTGACCGGCATTCTATGCTCCTTCAGAGAAAGTTGCGGGGCGCCGAAACGCCCCGCGCGATACACCACAGGCGAAATCAGAAGTCGAATTCGCCGATGTTTTCCTTGGTGAAAATGAACGGCGCGCCGAGCAGGATTTCGGAGCCGTTGATGACCTGCAGCTTGCCGAGCTTGCCGGCCTCGACATCGGTGGCGCCCGGCGCCAGCGTGCCATCAGCGGCAGCGCGGAGCACGAAGGCCGCGGCATAGCCGAGGTCCACCGGGTTCCACAGCACCACGGACTTCACGCAGTCGGCTTCCACATACGGCTTCATCGCGTTCGGCGTGGCGAGCCCGACCACGGCGATCTTGCCGCACTTGCCGGCCTGCGTCACGGCGTCGGCCGAAGCCGGGGTCGCGACCGAGGTCATGCCGAGGATGCCCTTCAGCTCATCGCCATATTTGTTGATGAGCGTGTTGGCCTGGTTGAAGCTGAGGATATTGTCCTCCTGCGCTTCCACCGTTTCGAGCCACTTGAGCTTCGGGTGGCAGGCCGCGGCATAGGCGCCCATCTCGGCAATCCAGCGCGCCTGGTTGGGCGTGGTGAAGGTCGAGGTGACGATGGCGAACGAGGCTTCCTCGCCCGATTCCTTGGCGAGGCTGTCGATCATCGCCTTGGCGATGCCGTTGAACTCCGCCTGGTTGACGAACCACTGGCGCGCGTCGGGCTGCGAGTTGGCGTCATAGCCCACGACATTGATGCCGGCGGCCAGCGCCTTCTTCAGCACCGGGGCGATGGCGACCGGGTCGTTGGCGGCGAACAGGATGCCGTCGACGCCCTGCGTGATGTAGTTGTCGATCACGGTGATCTGGTCGTCGATATTGGCTTCCGTCGGCCCGTCCGTCGTGGCCTTCATGTTGCCCATTTCGGCGGCGGCCGCGGCGATGCCCTTCGAGGTCGCATCGAAGTAGCCAATGCCGATCAGCTTGGGCACGTCGACGACGGTGATTTCCTTGCCCTTGCGGTCGGGCGGGTTGGTCGGCACGCCGCCGTCATAGGCCTTGGCCACCGGCGTTGCCGGGGTGCCGTCGCAGGCGAGTGGACTGGTCGGCAGGTCGTCGCCGCCGGTCCAGGCGGTCTGCGCCTGAACGAGGCTGGTCGACAGGCTGAGGGCGGTAACCACCGCCAATGTCGTGCGAAGCATAGTCTCTCCTCCTTGTAGCGCCGGCCGTCGTTGACGGCATTCGGCCGGCAGAATGATTCAGCGGGTGCCGCCCCGGTAAACCAGATTAGAGATGAGGATCGTGAGGATCAGCGCTGCGCCGATCAGCACGATGGTTCCGTCGCTTTTGACACCGGCCAGCGACAGGCCGTTCTTGAGCGCCTGAATGAGGATGAGGCCCAGCACGGTACCGATGATGGTGCCGCGCCCCCCGAAGATCGAGGTGCCGCCCAAAACCACCGCGGTGATGGCGTCGAGCTCGATGCCGGTGCCCATGTCCGACCGCGTGGTCGAAACGCGCGAGACGAAGATGACGGCCGCCAGCGCCGCCGCAAAGCCCGAGGCCGAATAGATGGCGATCTTGATCCAGTCGACCCTGAGCCCCGAAAACCGCGCCGCCGTTTCGTTCGACCCGATGGCATAGGTGGCCCGGCCCCAGGTCGTCATGCCGAGGATGATGGCCGCGACAATGGTGACGATGACCAGCAGCCAGAGCTGCGTCGGCACGCCGAAGACGTTGCCCTGCCCGAGCACATAGAACCACTCCGGATAGCCGCGCACCGAGCGGGCCTCCGACACGCCTTCGGCGATGCCGCGATAGAGCGCCAGCGTGCCCAGCGTCGCGATCAGCGGCGGCACGCGAAACCGGGTGATGATCAGCCCGTTGACGAACCCGGCAAAGGTGCCCACGCACAGCGCAAGGAAGATCGCGAGTTCGAGCGGCAGGCCGAGGTTCTTCCAGAACACCCCGAGCAAAATTGCCGTCATGCCGAGGATCGAGCCCACCGACAGGTCGATGCCGCCGGTGATGATGACGAAGGTCATCACGATGGCGATGAGCCCCACCTCGGTCATCAGCCGGCCCTGGTTGAGCAGGTTGTCGAGCGTGAAGAACTTGTCCGATTGTGCCGAGAGCACAACCAGCGCAATCACCACAAACAGCCCGAGGATGGTCTCGTGCCGAATCAGCTTGTTCCAGGTCATCGTCCGGCTCCCCGCATTTCGCGGTTTCGCCGCATCATGTCGATGAGCACGGTGATGAGGATCAGCGCGCCGATCACCGCGCGCAGCCAGTAGGCCGAAACGTTGATGAAGATCAGCGCCGAGCCGATGGCCGAAAAGAGGATCGCGGCGAGCGTAGAGCCGATGACCGTGCCGGTGCCCCCGAGGATCGACACCCCGCCGATCACCGCCGCGGTGATGATGGTGAGTTCGAGGTTCGGCGGCACCGTCGACTGGATGATTTTCAGCTGCGTCGCGAACAGGATGGTCGCCAGCCCCGCGAAGGCGCCGTGGATCGCAAACACCTGCACGATCCGCCGCTCGATCGGAATGCCCGCGGCGCGTGCCGCTTCCGGGTTGCCGCCGATGGCGTAGAGCGACCGGCCGAACGCCGTGTAGCGCATCCACAGGAACGCCGCGATGGTGAGCACGATCATCATCCACACCGGCACCGGCACATCGAGGAATCGCCGCTGCGCCAGGAGGAACTCGGGGGGCAGGTTGTTGATCCAGGCGCCGCCCGTCACCGACACGAGCCCGCCCCTGAGGATCGACAGCATGCCCAGCGTCACCACGATCGCGGGGATCTTGCCATAGGCCACCAGCATGCCGACGATGGTGTTGACCGCCATGCCGACAAAGATCGGCGCCACCCACGCCACCCAGATCGGCGCGCCCGAAATCGCGATGTTGCCGGCAACCGTTGCCAGCACGCCGATCAGCGCGCCCACCGACACGTCGATATTGCCGGTGATGATGATCATCGACATGCCGATGGCGGCAACCGCGATATAGGCGTTGCCCGAAATGATGGTGTTGAGATTGTTGGCCCCGAGGAAGCGCGGGTTGACCGCCGACACAACGGCGAACAGCACGAGGATGGCGCAGGCAATGACGATCTCCTGCCCGTAGGCGGAGATGAAGCGGGTCAGGGCGCTGCGGTGCGGGCGAAAGGCCGGGGCGGCTTCGACGCTCATTCGGCCGCCTCATGCTGGGTCGCCTGCGTCATTGCCGCGCCGACGGATTCGGGCGTGGCATGCTCGCGGTCGATGGTCGCCATCAACTGGCCGCCATGCATCACCATCACCCGGTCGCTCATGCCGAGGATTTCCGGCAGCTCGCTCGAAATCATCAGGATCGCCATGCCCTCTCCCGCCAGCCGCGCCATCAGCGCGTGGATTTCGGCCTTCGCGCCCACATCGATGCCGCGCGTCGGTTCATCCATGATGAGGATGCGCGGCTCGGTCTCGAGCCACTTGCCCAGCACCACCTTCTGCTGGTTGCCGCCCGACAGTTGCCCGACGATCTGCGACGGCCCGCGGGCGCGCACCCCGAGCTTGGTGATCGAGTCCGCGGCGCGCCTGAGTTCCGTGCCGACATTGATGAAGATGCCGTTGGCGACGTTGTGGAGCGAAGCCATCGAGTTGTTCTGCGCAATGCTCATCGGCCTGACGAGCCCCTGCAGGCCCCGGTCCTCCGGCACATAGGCGATGCCGAGATTGCGCGCCTGCTTGGGGGATCTGATCGTCACCGCCTTGCCGTCGAGCGTGATGGTGCCCGACGTCGCCGGGGTGATGCCGAAAATCGTCAGCGCCAGTTCCGTGCGGCCCGAGCCGACGAGCCCGGCAAGGCCGAGGATTTCGCCGCGCCGCAGCTCGAACGAAATGTCCCGCACGCGCGCTCCAAAACTCAGGTGCTCCACCTTGAGCAGCACCTCGCCGATCTTCGGCTCGCCGCGCGGGAACAGGTGGGCAATATCGCGCCCCACCATCATCGCCACCAGCGATTGTTCGGTCACTTCGGCGATCGGCTTGGTGCTGATCAGCGCCCCGTCGCGCAGTACCGTCACGCGGTCGGCCAGCTCGAAGATTTCGGGCAGCTTGTGGCTGACATAGATGATGCCGACACCGCGCTCGCGCAGCCGTTTCACCACGGCGATGAGGCGGCGGATATCGGCATCGGCCAGCGCCGCCGTCGGCTCGTCCATGATCAGGATTTTTGCATCCTGGCTCAGCGCCTTGGCGATTTCGACGCGCTGGCGGTTGGCCACCGAGAGCGTCCCGACCTTGGCGTCAACATCGAGATCGGGGCTGTCGAGGGAGTCGAGCAGTTGCCGCGCCCGGCGGCGCATCTGCGTCCAGTCGAGGAGGCCCGCGCCGGTACGCGGCGCGTTGCCGAGGAACACGTTCTCGGCCACCGTCAGTTCGGGAAACAGCAGCAGTTCCTGATAGACGGTCGCCACCCCGCCGCGCCGCGCCTCCTTGGGCGATACGGCCGTATGCACGGTGTCCCCGAGCCGGATCGTGCCGCTATCGGGCGCATGTACGCCCGCGATGATCTTGATGAGGGTGGATTTGCCGGCGCCGTTCTCGCCGAGCAGCGCATGCACCTCGCCGGCGCGCACATCGAAATTGATGTCCCGAAGGACCGATATCCCCGCGAACGACTTTGAGACGTTCTCAAGCTGGACGGGGATGGCCGCGCTCATAGAAGCGCCCACCGGCTACGAACGTCGACAACGCCGTTGAAACCGGCCACCGCAACGCCTCCCGCCTTCCACCTCGTTGGGTGGCCCGCACGCTGGCTTAGTGCTTGCACCGCCGCGCGCTTTTTCGCTTCAGGCAGTCAAGCACGCGCGCTCGTCGATCGTCAACGCATGTACGTACGTCAGCCCTTGAGCACTAGGCTATCGACCCATCGGGGGCTCCACCCACCGGCGTGCGCCGGAATGACGGCGGTGGGTGTGCCCTATCTCAGCCCTTCAGCACGCGGCCGCCGCGCATGATCATCGACATATGCTTGCCGTCGCCGGCCAGCAGCATGATGTCCTCAAGCGGGTTGCCATCGACAACGATCAGGTCCGCCTGCGCGCCCTTCGCAATGACACCGATCTCGCCCTTGAGGCGGCAGAGGTCCGCGCCCACGACCGTCGCCGAGCGGATGATCTCGGCCGGCGTCAGCACCTTGGCCAGCAGCTCAAATTCCATGCAGTGGTACTTGCGCAACCCGCCCAGCAGGTCCGAGCCGAAGGCCATCGGCAGGCCCGCGTCGCGCATGATCGCCAGCGACTTGAGCCCGCCCGAGCGCACCACCTCGATCTTCTCGAACTCGACCGGCCCCAGCCCCAGTTCCTTGCCGTCGAGCCACAGCGCATCATAGGCCACCAGCGTCGGCACGGCGATGCAGCCCTTTTCCGCCGCCAGCTTCGCGGTTTCGGGCGTGATCAGGTTGCAGTGTTCGAGCGAGTGCACGCCCAGTTCGACGCAGCGGCGAATGGCCCTGTCGGTATAGACATGCGCCGACACATACAGGCCCGCGTTCTCGGCCTCTTCGACCATGGCGAGGATTTCCTCGCGCGAGTACTGGATCGAGTGGATCGGGTCGTTCGGCGACGACACGCCGCCATTCGCCATCACCTTGATGAAGTTGGCGCCTTCCTTGATCATCTTGCGGCACGCAAAGCGCACCTCATCGACGCCATCGGCGATATAGCCCATCGACCCCAGCCGGTCCGACATCATGCCCGGCCGGTCGTCGGTGCGTTTGCGCAAATCCGCATGGCCGCCGGTGGTCGTCAGCCCCTTGCCGCAGATGATGATCCGCGGCCCGTCGATCAGCCCGTCCTCGACCCCGCGTACAAGTCCGTAGTCGGCGCCGCCAAGGTCGCGGATCGTTGTAAATCCGCGTTGAACCATCGCTTGCATCACCCTGGCCGAACGCAAGGCTGCAAGGGACGCTGGGGCAATCATATTCGCCCAAAGGTCGAGACTGTCAGCCACAACATGGGTATGACAGTCGATCAGCCCCGGCATCAAAACCCGCCCGCCGAGGTCGATTTCCCGCGCCCCCGCCGGCGCCGCAATCCCGCTCCCGACCTCGGCAATCCGGCCATCCTTGACCAGCACCGCCTGCCCATCCCGGGTCACCCCCGCCTCGGCATCCAGCACACGGGCATTGGTGAAGAGAATAATATCGTTCATCATCAACTCTTTAGCGGTGGTGGCAGGCCACGAACTGGCCGTCTTCGCGCGGCGTCAGTGCCGGCTCGGTGGTCTTGCAGACATCCGTCGCGAGCGGGCACCGCGTATGAAACGGGCACCCGGACGGCTTGTTGATCGCGCTCGGCACATCATCGTTCCGCGCCGAGAACGTATGCCGCTGCCGCGGATCCAGCGTCGGCGCCGACCGCATCAGCATCTCCGTATACGGATGCAGCGGCCGCTCGAAAATCGTCGTTTTCCCAGCAATTTCAACGATCTTGCCAAGATACATCACCGCTACCCGGTGCGAGATATGCTCCACCACACCCAGGTCATGCGAGATGAACAGGAACGACACTCCAAGGTCCCGCTGCAGGTCCGCGAGCAGGTTAAGTATCTGAGCCTGCACGGAAACATCCAGCGCCGACACCGGCTCATCGCACACGATGATGTCCGGCTTCAGCGCCAGCGCCCGCGCAATCCCGATCCTCTGCCGCTGCCCACCCGAGAACTGATGCGGAAAATTGTCAGCCTGATCAGGCCTTAAGCCGACGCGCGCCATCAACCGCGTCACCTCGGCATCCCGCTCCGCAGGCGTCCCGATGCCATGAATATCCAGCGGCGCCCGGATCGCCTCCCGCACCCGGTGCCGCGGATTCAGCGACGAAAACGGGTCCTGAAATACAATCTGCATCCGCCGCCGGTAGTCCTTCAGCGCGGCACGGCCAAAACTGCGGATTTCCTGCCCATCAAACCGCACCCGCCCGCCAGTCGGCTTCACCAGCCCCATGAGCGCAAGCCCCGTCGTCGACTTCCCGCAGCCCGATTCCCCAACAAGACTAAGGGTTTCGCCCTTCCCGAGCGAAAAGCTGACCCCATCAACGGCCTTCACCGTCCCCGTCTCGCGCTGCAGCACCCCGCCACGGACGGGGAAGTGAACCTCAAGATTCTCAACGGAAAGCAGTGGTGCGGTCGCGTCAGACATCGACGTGCTCCCAGCAGGCCGCAAAGTGGCCGGGACGCTTTTCCTCAAACGGCGGCCGCTCCTCGAAACACCGCGCCGAAGCGCGCGGGCAGCGTGGCGCAAAGGCACAGCCTTTGGGCAAATCCCACGGCGGCGGCACGGTGCCGGTGATATCCACCAGCCGCTCGCCGCTCGGCCGCCCGGCTACTGGTCGCGGAATCGCGCCCATCAGGCCGAGCGTGTAGGGATGAATTGGGTTGTCGAAGAGGTCGTAGACCGAGGCTTCCTCGACCCGTCGCCCCGCATACATCACCACCACCCGGTCCGCGACTTCGGCCACAACGCCGAGATCGTGGGTAATCAGGATCAGCGCCGTCCCCATCCGCTCCTGCAGGTCGGAGATAAGCCCCAGAATCTGCGCCTGGATGGTGACGTCGAGCGCCGTAGTCGGTTCATCCGCCACGAGAATCTTCGGATCGCAGGCCAGCGCGAGCGCGATCATGGCGCGCTGTCGCTGACCGCCGGAAAGCTCGTGCGGGAACTGCTTCGCCCGCCGCTTCGGATCCGGCATCTGCACCATGTGCAGCACCTCAATGGCCCGCTCCATTGCCGCGCGGTGGCCGATCTTGCGGTGCTGACGAACGGATTCGGCAATCTGCTCGCCGATCGTCAGCACCGGATTTAGGGCGGTCAGCGGCTCCTGGAAGATCATGGCGATCTGCTCGCCGCGCATGTCTTCGACGCGCCGCTGGCTCATGGCGAGGAAATCCTCGCCATTGATGCGTATGCTGCCGCCGGTGACGCTTGCCGCCTCGGGCAGCAGGCGCAGCAGCGACAGCGCCGTCATGGATTTGCCGCAGCCCGATTCACCAACGATGCAAAGCGTCTCGCCGGGCCGGACGGAAAGCGCCATCTCGGCCACGACGGGATAGGAGCCGTGGTCGCCGCGGATGCGGACCTCGAGGTCCGACACCGAGATTGCGGGCGCTTCCGACGCTTTGAGGGCTGCTGCGGTCATGCCTTACGAGAACTCCGCCCCGTCGAGATTGCCGACCATGTAGCCATAGTCGCCAGCCTCCACGAGGTTCCGCGTCAGATGCTGCATGATCATGATGCCGTTCTCGAACGGCGTCGGGATCTCCTCTATCGTCTCGAAATCGTAGGGGCTGACGACACGGCCGAGCAGCTGGCCGCCCTTGATGACCTCGCCATTGTCCGGCGACAGCCGCTCGAGCCACCCGCCATGCTTGGGGCGGATACCGGCAAGTTCGCGCACCGTGATCTGCTTCGGCGGCGCCTGCACGTCGCCCTCGATGGCGCCGAGATAGCGCAGCTGGTTCATCATGCCGTCGACGGTGCGCTTCACGTACGGACCCTGGTCGACGATGCCGCCGCCGAGTTCGATCGTCGTCACCTTCATTTCCGGCCGCTTGTCGATGGTCACCGTCTTGGTCGTGCCATTGTAGACCGTGCCGGTCTTGCCCACCGTCGGACGGTAGAGGACCTTCGAGCCGAAGGCGCGCGCCAGTCCCTCGTCGCTCCAGATGTAGACGTAGTCGACCGTCGGCCGGTCCGTGCCGGAATGCAGGTCGATATTGGCGTCGAGCTTGTCGAAGTACTGCGTCGCCAGCGCATGGGCGAGCTGCTGGGTGTAGTTGCCGCGGTCGTCGCCCGGGAATTCGCGGTTGAGGTTCAGCTCATCGAGCGGCGTGAAGCGGTGGTTCACCGCAAAGGCGCGCGGGTTGGCCACCGGCAGCAGCAGGATGCGGCCCTTGAGCTTCACGTCCTTGAGGATACGGAACAGATCGACGATCGCCTGCGAGCCAGCGTTCTCGTTACCATGGATGGACGCCGAAATGCCGATGGTCGGGCCGTCAGTCTCGCCCACCAACTCGTGGATGAAGAGCAGCGCACCGCTGCCATCCGCGTGGGTGGTGAACTTGTGCCGGATCTTGTTGATCGCCTTGACCATGGTCGTTGTCCTTTGAGTCTCAGTAGGTGTTATTTCTTGCCCCCGACGCGCGTCAGCTGGCGCGGATCGAGGATGTCGCGCAGCCCATCGCCGAGCAGATTGAAGCCGAGCACAGTGAGCATGATCGTCGCGCCCGCGATGATCGACATCCACGGTTCGTCGCGGATGAACTTCGTGCCGTAGGAGAGCGTCCAGCCCCAGGTCGGGGTCGGCGGCGGCAGGCCGAAGCCGAGGAAGCTCATCGCGGATTCGATGATCACCGCGGTCCCCAGGCCCAGCGAGGCGAGAACGACGATCGGGCCGAGTGCATTGGGCAGGATTTCGCGGAACAGGATGCGCGGAGCGCTGGCGCCGAGCGCCCGTGCCGCCTGCACGTAGTTCTGTTCTCGCAGCACCAGCGTCGTGGCCCGCACGACGCGCGCGTACTCCGTCCAGGTGACGGCGATGATCGCCGCGGAAATATTGATGATGCCCGGCCCAAGCACTGCAACGATGGCCAGCGTGAGAACGATGGCGGGGAAACCGAGGAACACGTCGGTAATCCGCATCAGGAGCATGTCGACCCAGCGGCCGAAATAGCCTGCTGCCAGGCCAACCGTTGTGCCGATGAGAGCCGCTACCGTTACCGAAAGAATGCCGATCGAGAGCGAGACGCGCGCCCCGTAGATCAACCTCGACCAAAGGTCGCGTCCGAGGTTGTCGGTGCCCAGCCAGTGCACGGCAGAGGGCAGCGAGAAGCGGTTGCGCATGTCCGGTTGATCGACACCGTGTGTCGCGAGCCAGGGCGCGAACACCGCGAGACAGACCAGCGTCAGGATGATGATCGCGCCGATGACGAGCGAGGGATTGCGAAGAGGTTTGGGAATGCGCATCGCCGTCACCCGAGCCGAACCCGCGGGTCGACCGCGGCATAGAGGAGGTCAACGACGAGGTTCACCAGCGCAAAGATCAGCGCGAAGGTGAGCACGATGCCCTGGATCAGCGGCAGGTCGCGCTGCGACACCGCGGCGAAGGTGAGCTGCCCAAGACCCGGCCAGGCAAAGATCATCTCCACCAGCACGGCTCCGCCGAGCAGCGCCCCGAACCGCAGGCCGATGACGCTGAGAACCGGCAGCAGGGCGTTGCGCAGAGCATGACGCACCACGACGCGCGGCTGGCGCAGGCCCTTGGCATAGGCGGTACGCACAAAGTCCTCGCGCAGAACCTCAAGCATCGAGGTGCGCACCAGGCGCGAGATGATGGCGGCGGAGTTCACCGCAAGCGCGAAGGCAGGGAGGATGATGTGCGTGATCGAATCCCAGAGCACCTGTGGCCGCCCGGCAAGCGCCGCGCCGACCGCTTCGATCAACGGTACGCCCCGCCCGATCGCCGGGAGCCAGCCGAGCGTCACGGCGAAGAGGAGCATCAGCAGCAGTCCCAGCCAGTACACGGGCATCGAAACGCCGAGCTGCGCCAGCAGCATCGCCGCCGTATCAATGATCGAGCCCTGTCGGATGGCGGCGAGCACACCCAGCGTCACACCGATAAGCGTCGCGAGCAGCAGCGCAACCACTGCAAGTTCGATGGTCGCCCCGATGCGCCCGGCAATGATCTCGCTGACGGGCGCGCTCTGGAACAGCGAGTAGCCCATGTCACCATGCAGAAGCTGCCAGAAGTAGCCGCCGAGCCTAACGTACCAGGGGTCGTCGAGACCCATGGTGCGGCGGAGGTTGGCGATCATTTCAGGCGAAGCTTCGGGCCCGAGCAGAACCGCGGCCGGGTCGCCCGGGACGAGCAGCAACAATCCAAACGTAACCACCACCATGCCGATGGCCATCGGGATAAGCAGCAGCAGCCGGCGAATGACATAGGCGATCAACGGGCCGGCTCCTTTCGGCGGATGATGGCTGGCGGCTTAGGCAATGACGATCTCGTCGATCCGGCGCGGATACTTGGTCATGCTGTCGGGACCGTTCTCGGTGATGAGGACGGTGTCGGCGATGCGGTAGCCGGCAAAACCGGGAATGGTGATGGACGGCTCGCTCGAAGCGATCATGCCGGCCTCGAGAATGGTCTGGTCGCCCGCTTCGATCCACGGCGGCTCATGGAACATGATGCCCATGCCGTGGCCGACGCGGTGGAAGGCGTTGTCCTTCATGCCCTGCTTTTCGATGTAGGCCTGGGCGAGGTTGTCGGATGAGGCGCAGGTGTTCCCTGCGATCAGCGCCGCGGTGCCGATGCGTTGTGCCTCGAAGGCAACGGCATAGTGGCCGGCCTGTTCCTTCGTCGGTTCGCCGATAAAGAAGGTGCGCTCGCTCTCGGCGGCCCGGCCACCGACGCGGCAGCCCAGCGACAGGATGAGGCTCTCGCCACGCTTTACCGGATTGCCCGTCGGCATGCCGTGCGGGAAGGCCGAGCGCTCGCCCGAATAGACGAGGCCCGAGGCAAGTCCTGCCACCAGCATGAGGTCGTCGTGCTCGTCGAACATGATGTTCATCGCGTGGCGCGACACGAAGGACTCGATCTCGACCTCGGTCGGCAGGTCGCCGCCCTTCCGCATGGCGTCGGCAATGAGACCAACGCCAGCCTTCACCATGGCGTCCGAAATGCGCGCCGCTTCACGATGCAGCACGACTTCCTCGGGATATTTGCGGAGCCGCATCTGCTGGACGATTGCCGAGGGCTGCACCCTGGCGTTGGGGAAGGCGGTCCCGATCTGCGCCACGCGACCGAAGGCGATGCCGTAGCTGTGAGCGACGGTTCCGATCTGGCCCGGCACGGCGCGCGCCAGCACATCGAAGGGGCGGTCGACGCCCGGAAACTCAAAATAGATCACCGGCTCCGCAGCAATCGTCTGATGCGCGGCATGCGTCTCTTCGAGACGCGGCAGCAGCAGGAAGGCGCGTTCCTGGGTGATCGCGAAAACCACCGGGCGCTCGGTCGTATAGTGCGAGAAGCCGGTCGTGTAGATGACGTCGTCATTGGAATCGAGCAACAGCAGGTCGACCCCGGTCGCCGCCATGTGGGCGCGGATGTCGGCGTGGACCTTTGCGTAGAAATCCGCACTGAGGCGCTGGGTAAACGTCATCAAAGAATTCCTTGAAAGAAGATGCGGCCGATGCCGGGAGGAAATTGGCACCGGCCGCCAGTGGTCAGGAAACGGTTACTTTTCCATGCCGATCAGGCCGCGGAACGTGCCACGCGGCGTGGCCTTCACTTCGACGGGGAAGTCCTTCTTGTAGAAGAGCTGGTAGCCCTGATCGGAGATGATGAAGTAAGGAAGGTCGCTGGCGAGAATGGTTGCTGCGGCCTGGTAAGCCTTGGTCCGAGCGGCCTGGTCCAGCGACGAGCGGCCTTCCTGCAGCAGCTTGTCGACTTCCGGGTTGGAATAACCGCCCCAGTTGGTCGAGCCGCCTGTCGAAAGCTGGCCGAACAGCAGCCGGTCGGGATCGACGATGTTGAGCCAGCCGAGCAGCGCGATCTGGTGCATGCTCTTCTGTACGTAGTTGGTCGAAAACGACGGCCAGTCGCTGATCTGTACCTGTGCATCGACGCCTGCCGACTGCATCAGGGCCTGGGTCAGTTCGACGGCCTGCACGCGGTTCGGGTCTTCGCTGTGGGTCGACAGTGTGACCGTCAGCTTCTTGCCGTCCTTGTCGAGGATGCCGTCGCCGTCGCTGTCCTTCCAGCCCAGTTCGTTGAACTTTGCCACCGCGCCTTCGATGCTGAAGGTCGGCTGCTTGATGTCGGCCGAATAGGCCCAGGACGACGGCAGGATGATCGAAGTCGCGACCTGATCCACGCCCTGGTAGATGTCGTTCACGATCGAGTTCTGGTCGATCAGCATCGAGAACGCCTGACGCATGCCAGCGTCGGCGAGCAGCGGGTCCTTGGTATTGTAGTTGATGTAGGTGACGCCAAGGCCGGCCATGATGGCATAGCCGAAGCGGTCGTCAGCGGCCAGACGCTTGATGTCATTGGGCGACAGCGGCGACTGGATGACGTCGAGATCGCCGGCCTCGAAGGCCTGCGCGCGGGCCGAGTTGTCGCCGATGATCTTGATGGTGACGCCGGCGACTTCCGGAGTGCCCGCCCAGTAGGTCGGGCTGGCCTTCAGCACGATCTCGCTGCCGCGGTTCCAACTGGCGAGCGTCATCGGGCCGGCGCCGATCGGGGTGGTCGCCGGATCCTTGCCGCCCTCGGCAGCAGCCTTCGAGACGATGCCCTTGTCGAGGTAGCTGAGGAGCGGTGCGTAGGGCGCCGACAGGCTGAACTTCACCGTCAGCGGATCGACCGCTTCGATCTTGGCGATCGGGCTGTAGAGCGCGCGGTCGGGGGCGTTGAAGTCGGGGTTGATGACGCTCTCGAACGTATAGACGACGTCATCGGCGGTGAGCGGGGTGCCGTCGGAGAACTTCAGGTCCGGTCGCAGCTTGAAGACATAGGTCTGCGGATCGGGAGATTCCCAGCTCTCGGCGAGATCGGGGACGGCCTCGAGGCCCGGCGTAAGGTGCACGAGACCGGCATAGATCAGGTCGACAGTTCGCGAGGCGGTGGTGTCACGCATCAGCCGCGGGTCGAGCGTTCCGGCATCGACGTCCGTGCCGATCACGATCGTTTTGTCCTGGGCGAACCCAGCTGAGGCCGGCATCAGCGCAAGGCCGACGACGGCGGTCGTCAACATAAGGAGCTTTTTCATTCCCGTTCCCTTCGTGGATGATAGAAAAAACATGTGCCGGAGTGACGGTTTCACTTCTTGGCGGCACGCTTGCTTGGGGTATGCGCCGATACGGACGGACGGGTCTCGTTCTCGGCGATCTTGTCGCGTCGCAGGTCCGCCAGGTACGGAACCAGCACGGTTTCGAGCATGCCCGGATCGGGAGCGTGCCGGTACTCGAAGCAGGGCACACCCGGCTGTACGAGCTCGGCGACGTGATCGGCGCCCGAGGCATAAATCACTACGTCGCAGCCGGCGATGGTCTCGGCGAGATCGGGGGCAGACAGCCAGGCGACCTTGATATCGGCGACGTGCGGCGCAAACTCGCGCACGCTCGGGCGCATGATGGCTATGTAGTCCTGAAAGTAGCTCACTGCGGCGACGCGGGTGCGCGGATCGAGCGCGGCAAGCGCCGTGCGGGTGCGCTCGGAGGGTATGAACCTGAGGCCCAGAACCTGCGCCTCTGACACCAGCGCCTTCACCTCCGCCTCACGGTTGAGGAAGGTGACGACCACGTCGGCCTCATTGGCGATCTGTCGTGATTCGGCAGAGACGCGCAGCGCGTCGATGGTGATCAGGTGGACTTTGTCATTGTTTGCGAGCACCGGCCTGATGCGCGCGACGTAGTCGCGGCCCGGCCCCTCGAAGATGGCAACGAATACTATGTTGAGGCCGGCGCGGGGGCGGCGCAGCAGCGCCTGCGCATTAATCATCGAGGTCAGCGCAAGTGTCGAAACGCCGAGCTTTTCGGCCTTGCCGATGAGTACTTCGATATCGGCACGCAGTGCCGAGACAGGAAGGGCATCGCTGCCACGCTTGTCCGGGTTGGTGACGGCGAAGGCCCCAAGCCCGTGCCGCATCTCCACCATGCCCTCGTCACGCAGGCGTTGGTACACCTGTGCGACCGTCATCGGCGCGATGCCGAGCTGGGTGGCGAGCTGGCGCACCGACTGCAGCCTGCTGCCATTGGGGATGCCGCCGAACGACAGAGCATAGCTCAATAGCCCGTGGAGCTGCGTGCCGACCGGCACGGGGAGGGACTTGTCGATGCTGTTGGCGTCGATAGGGAACACGTGTTCTAGTCCAGCGGTACACTCAAACCGTATTCGTCCCGAGGAGCGATGGCAACAGCACGTGTGCAGATTGCATGCAGGTATTGGCAAGTGCCTGCTTTGCGTGCAACAAATATGCTGAACCGCCGCCAACTCTGGCGATCGTGCAGGGATCTGGCCGAAGTTTTCCCGCCCCGAACCCCGGCGTGAGGTCGTGCGTGCCTGGAGCGGTGTACTAACGACGTAGGTCAACACCTGTGCCGCAGCGGCGCTGCGGCCCGGAGAGAGTAACTCTATCTATGCAGCTTGGTCTCGAACTCGCCCGTCTCACTGCGGGCCTCGACAAACTCTACCGCGAGGTGCCGCGGACGAGCAGTTTTCTCGATCGCGAGGGGCTGATTCCGGTCGCCGTGGCGCAGGTTGAGCCTTACGCATTCTCGTCCTACGGCGAGGTGCGGGAGCGGCTTCTATCGCTGCAGGCACGCGTTCCGGGGGAGGCGCAGAGCGAACTACGCCGGGCCTATCTGCTTGAAATGATTGATTCACTTCTTGCACTTCTCGATACTTTCGAGGATCGGCAGATTTCGTATGCCGAGCGGCTGCGGCGGCAGATGCGGATCGATACGCAGACGGTCGGCGACGATATTCTCGATGGTTACCGGGCGACGATCCGGGGCAGCCTGGATGAGATGGGGTATCGCGGCGGCTCGCTGACTGAGGATGTGGCGCGGTTTGAGAAGGACAGCGTGATTCCGGCCGACAAGGTGCTGGAGGCGATGGCGGAGTACACGCGCGAGGCGCGGCGGCGGACGTCCGAGATGATGTACCTGATGAACGACGAGTGGATTGAGCCGGTGCCGCTCGAGAACGTGCCGTTCACCGCCTATTGCGATTTTCCGGCGCGCAAGATGCGGCTGAATCTCAAGTTTCCGTTTACGCGGTCGGACGTCAAGCACCTTGCCTGCCATGAGGCGTTTCCGGGGCATCTGGTGCATCTGGCTTTGCGCCAACGCTATGTTGCAGAAGGGAAAATGCCGCTCGATGGGGCGCAGGTCGTCACAAGTTCGGCCTCCAGTGCGCTGTTCGAGGGGATTGCCGATAACGGGTGGTTCTTCCTCGACTGGATCAATACGCCTGAGGACGTGGCGGGGATGACGCTGGTGCGGCTGCGGTCGGCGCTCCGGTGCAATGCGGCGTGGATGCTGCATGTCGAGGGGCGGTCGCCGGAAGAGGTGGCGCCGATCATCGCACAGGCCGGATATCAGGACGTTGCGACGGCTGCGGGGCGCATCGGGTTCCTGCGGCATGGGCTCAGGGCGCCGTTTGTCTATGGGTACTGGTGCGGCGATACGTCAACGCATGCGGTGTGGGAAAAGGTGCCGAAAGAGCGGCGGAGGGAGTTTTGGGACTACCTCTACGGCAACATGCATACTCCGACGACGCTCAGGGAGTTCTGGCGAATATGATTGCCGCAGCCCAGTGGGAAGACTTGCTCCGGACCATAGCCGGACCGGAGCCGGTCCAAGGCGCGTTCGAACAGGTTGCGGCGCTGATCGGTGAGCTGATCGGCAGCAAATGCACGACGGCGACGGTGTTCGATATTCCGGGCGGGAAACTGCGCCGGGTGTTCACCCAGAACGCGGCGGCGTATCCGGTCGGCGGGTTCAAGGACATCCCGGACAACAAGTGGACGCAGATCCTGCTCGTCGAAAAGCGGATCTATACGGCGCTCACCATCGAGGCGATTGCCGAGGACTTCTTTGACTGGAAGGTGATCCAGTCGCTCGGCTGCGAGTCGATCGCCAACCTTCCGGTGGTGGTCGGCGGCGAGGTGATCGGGGCGCTGAACCTGCTCAACGAAGCCGGGCACTACACGCCCGAGCGGCTGGCGCGGGTGGGAGAAATCCTGCCGTTCGCCACCATCGCCTTCCTCCTCGCGCATCGCGAGGCGGCGCGCGCCGCCTGACCGCTAGCGCTTTGCCCGGCTGCGGTCGCCGACCGGGCGGACGGGTGGGGCGGGCGGGAGCAGGTCGCGGATGTCGGCGAACGGGTAGACCGGCTCGAAGCGATAGGCTTCGGCGGCGCTGCCCGGCGCGGCATTGGTTTGTGCGGCACGGAAGGCCGCGAGCTGCCCGGCCATGGTGATGAAGCGCTCGGGGTCCTGCGAGGCGTGCTCGCGGATCGCGGCGGCCTTCAGCACGGTGTGGGCTGTGGTGTCGATGTAGTGCGTGGGCTGAAAGCCGACGCCCATGATCGTGTCGGCCCACAGCACCGGGGCGTGGAAGCTCGACGCGATGCGCACCGCGTCGCTGAGCGCGCGATGGTCGGCGTGATAGTCGTTGGGCGCGTGCGTGACGATGAGGTCGGGCTGCGTATTGGCGATGAGGGTCTTGAGCGCCGCGATCAGCTTTGCATCGGCGGTGAGTTCGCCATCGGGGAAGCCGAGGAAGTGCGGGGTGACTTCGAGGTGGGCGGCGGCCGCGGTGGCCTCGGCCTTGCGTTTGCGGGCGAGGGTGGCGGGGCTGGCTTTGCCGCCCCTGCTGCCGTCGGTGGCGATGGCAAAGCTCAGGGTTGCGCCGTTTTGCTTGAAGGCAGCGAGGGCGCCGAACATGTAGATCTCGATGTCGTCGGGATGGGCGCCGATGGCGAGGATGTTCATGTGTGGTCCACTGTTGCGGCGGGCTGGGCGTGGCTCGGGCATCGTGCCTGAAACTCACCCCACCCTAGCTTTGCTACGGCCCTGGGGCCTAGCGGCGCTACCCTCCCCGCAAGGGGGAGGGCAAGAGGGGCACCTAGCTTGCTCCCTGGTCCAGGAACTCGATGACCATTGCCGCGGTCCAAGTGAAGCGGCCGCCGCCGCAGGGGTCGCCGGATATTGGGTCGTAGTATTCGGCGAAGCCGGATTGGGTGATGAGGTCGAGGCTGGAGCGGATGATCTGGCTGGCGACGGTGCCTTCGCCGCTGGCGTTGAGGCCGTCGGCGATCATGTAGTTCATCACCAGCCACGCCGGGCCGCGCCAGTAGCGCTTGGCTTCGAAGCGCGGGTCGTGCGGGTTTTCGGAGGGGACGAGGTAGCGCACGTCGGTGGCCCAGCGCTCGATGGTGCGGGCGATCTCGTAGGCGCGTTCGGAGGGAACCGGGGCAAAGACCGGCAGGATGCCGCCGATCGAGGCGTTCTGGATCAAGGCGCCGGTGATGCGGTCGCGGCAGAGATACTGGCCGTCCTCGTCGCTCCACAGCGTTTCGAGCGCCGCCAGCCCGTCCTCGGCGCGGGCGCGGTTGGCGTTGGCGATGTCCATTTCGTCGAGTTCGTGGGCGAGCACGGCGAGATCGGCGCAGGAGCGGATGAGGATGGCATTGAAGCCGGGGTCGATGACCTGGAAGGGCGAGGCGTCGTGCAGCTTCGAGTTGTCCCAGCCGAGCGAGCGGAAGTGCTGCACCAGCCACAGGTAGCGGTCGTACTGCTCCTTGGTGGGGCGGTGCGCGGGGTCGGCGTGCTGGGTGTCGCGGCGGGTGTAGGGCTCGACGCCATCGGTGGGGACGCGCTCGAAGGCTTCGTCCCAGTCGATGGAGTTGTCGCGGCCCGATTCCCAGGGATGCAGGATCGCGACGAGCCCCTCACCATGCGGGTCGCGCATCTCGTAGAACCAGCGGTGCCACGCATCGATCTTCGGCAGCAGTTTGCGGACCCGCTCGGTGGCCAGCGCCCGGTCCTTCGCCCGGTCGTAGAGGCGCTTGACGGCAAAGCCGGCGACGGGCGGCTGGGTGATGCCGGAAGTGGCGGTGGGGCGGCCGGTGGCCCACACGTCGGGACCGGGGAAATAGCCGTCGGAATAGACGTGAAAGACGATGTGCGGGACCATGCCATCGGGCCACTGGTGCTCGAACAGCGTCTCGATCTCGGTCCAGGCGCGGGCTTCGTCGTAGTGGGACTGGCCGAGCGCGGTGAGACAGGAGTCCCAGTTCCACTGGAAGGGATAGAGGCCCTTGGTGGGGACCGTGTAGGTGCCCTGATCGTTCTCCTTGAGCACGTCGAGTGCGAGACTGCGGAGTTCTGCGGGAGCAAGGGTCATTTGGGGAACCTGTCACGGGAGGGAGTGGCGCCGGCGAAGGCTTCGGCGATCCTGGCCTGGCCTTCTGCATTGGGATGGACGTGGTCGTCGGAAATGAGGGCGTCGCCGCCCTCGGCGGTCATGCGTTCATTGACCGGCGCATAGAAGGTGCCGAAGTCGCGGGCGAGCTTTTCGACGGTGCGCGCGTGGCGCTGGAACTCGGCGCGCGACTGGCCGGTAAAGCCTTCGCTGCCGACGGAAAAGCCGATGTCGGGGAGATACGCTGGTGAGCCGAGGACGATGGCGCCGGGTTCGTAGCCGGCAGCGAAGAGGCTCATCAGGATGTGCCGGTAGTCGCGCACGAAGCCGTCATGGTTGAAGGTTTCCGGCGCGCCGGTGTAGCGGGCGTCGTTGAAGCCGTAGAGGATGGCGATGACATCGGCGCGGTGGGGGCCGAGCAGGTCGGCCTCGAAGCGATCGACACCGTTGCCGGGGCGCGGCGCACCGGTGTGCATCGGCGAGTTCTGCAGCGTGGTGCCGCTGAGCCCCCGGTTGCTGAGCGCGGCGCCGAGATCGGCGGCGAGAATGTTGGACCAGCGGGCGTCGGGCGGCGCGATGTGCGTGGCTTCGGTGATCGAGTCCCCGAAGGTGGCCAGCGATCGCGCCCGGCCGCGCCAGTGATCGGCGAATGTGGTCATGCGTGCGCCTTGCTGCGTGCCCCGAGGAATTCGAGCACCATTGCCGCCGTCCAGGAAAAGCGGCCGCCGCCGAGCGGCGAGCCGTCGACCGGATCGTAATACTCGGCAAAGCCGGATTTTTCGATGAGCGCAAGGCTGTCGTCGGCGATGCGGGTGGCGAGGGCGGTTTCGCCGGCAAGGCGCAGGCCATCGGCGACGAGGTAGTTGCACACGTGCCAGATGGGGCCGCGCCAGTAGCGCCGGACGTCGAAGCGGCTGTCCCGCGGGTCGTGGCTGGGAACGAGGTAGCGCACATGCTCGCCGATGGCGCGGATGGTGCCGGCTATGGCGGCGGCGCGCTGGCGGGGGATCGGCGCGAAAACCGGGATCAGCCCGCCGATGGAGGGGCTGTCGAGCCGTTTTGAGGCCGTGCGGTCATACGGCAAGTACTGCTGCGCGGGCTCCGACCACAGCCGTTCGAGCGCGGGCAGGGCACGCGTCGCCCAGGCGCGATTGCGCCCGGCGATGGCGGGCTCGTTCAGTGCATCGGCCAGCGCCGCCGTCTCGATGCAGGAGCGGATGAGGATGGCGTTGAAGCCCGGATCGACGATCTGGAACGGCGAGGCGTCGTGGGTTTTGGTCGAGTCCCAGCCGAGGGAGCGAAAGTGCTGCACCAGCCACAGATAGCGGTCGTAATGCGCCTTGGTGGGCCGGGTCGAGGGGTCCGCGTGCTTGGTGTCGTTGCGCGTATAGGGCGCGATGCCGTCGGTGGGGACGCGCTCGAACGCCTCGTCCCAATCGACGCTGTTGTCGCGCGATTCCCACGGATGGATGATGGCCACCAGCGCATCGCCTTGCGGATCGCGCGTGCGGTAGAACCAGTCGTGGTAGCGATCGAGTTTTGCGAGCAGGTTTCGGGCGCGGTCCGCGAAGGCGGGGCCGCCGCGCCGGAACAGTTCGTGCACGGCAAAGCCGGCGATAGGCGGCTGCGTGATGCCCGAGGTGGGCACGGCGCGGCCGCTGCCCCACACATCGGGCCCGGGAAAATAGGTCGGCGCGGCCTCGTGGAACACCATGTGCGGGACCATGCCGTCATCCCACTGGTGGGCGAACAGCGTCTCGATCTCGGTGAAGGCGCGGTCGATGTCGAAATGCGACTGGCCGAGCGCGGTGAAGCACGAGTCCCAGTTCCACTGGAACGGGTAGAGGCCCTTGGTGGGCACGTTGTAGGTGCCGCGATCGTTCTCGCGGAGAACCGCGATGGCGTCAGCTTGGGTGTGGGCGCGTTCGTTCACGTGGATTCCCGGACGGCGTTGGAGGTTGTGGGGTCGAACCAGCGGATGCGGTCGGTTTTCGGTACGAGGCTCAGCTCATCGCCGGGGCTGACCTTGAGGTCGGAATCGAGCACGGCGCGGAACAGCGCGCCGTTCACCTCGGAGGTGACGAGCGTGTGCGCGCCGAGCGGCTCGATGACGCGCGCCGTGGCCTTGAGGCCGCCGGGCGCGATGGTGAGGTCTTCGGGGCGGATGGCGAATTCGAGCTTGTCGCCGGCGTGCTGCGGGCCATCGAGGGTGAGGCCGGCGACCTGCCAGCGGCCATCGGCGCTGCGGGTCGCGGGGATGAAGTTCATCGGCGGGTTGCCGATGAAACTGCCGACGAACCGGGCGGCGGGATTGCGATAGACCTCGACGGGCGAGGCGGCCTGCACGATGCGCCCGCCATTCATCACCGAGATGCGGTCGGCGAGCGACATGGCCTCGACCTGGTCATGGGTGACGTAGATGGTGGTGGTCTTTGAGTTGGCGAGGACGCCCTTGAGCTCGGCGCGCATTTCGAGCCGCAGCAGCGCATCGAGATTGCTGAGGGGTTCGTCCATCAGGATGACGTCGGGCTCCATGGCGAGGGCGCGGGCGACGGCGACGCGCTGGCGCTGGCCGCCGGAGAGCTGGCCCGAGTAGCGCTTGAGCAACTGCTCGATATGCATGAGCTCGGCGGTGCGGGTGACGCGGCGCGTGATCTCGTCCTGCGGGAGCTTTTTCATGCGCAGCCCGAAGGCGATGTTCTCGAACACCGTGAGGTGCGGGAACACCGCATAGTTCTGGAACACCATGGCGATGCCGCGGGCACGCGGCGGCAGATGATCGACGCGGCGGTCGCCGATCCACACCTCACCCTCGGTGGGCGTTTCGAGGCCGGCGATGATGCGCAGGAGCGTGGTCTTGCCGCAGCCCGACGCGCCGAGCAGGACCATGAATTCCTGATCGGCAATGGTGAGATCGATCGAGTGCAGCGCCTTGAACGCGCCGAAGCTTTTGGCGACGCCTTTGATCTTTATCTCGGCCATGCGGTCCTCCCCGTGGGGCGTTTCATTTCCACCCGGTCGGCTGGGAGAGATGGGTGGGTGGCAAGAGGGTTCATCGGTTGGCAATCCCCCACATGGCGAACATGTATTTGCGGACGGCGAAGATGAAGATCAGCGCCGGGATCACCAGCGCCGCGCCGCCGGCAAATCGCAGGTGCAGCGGCGAGACAGAGAGGCTCTGGAGGAGGAAGGCCGTCAGCGTGCGGTTCTGCACGGTGAGCACCGAGGCGGCGAACACTTCGTTCCACGAGATGGTGAAGGCAAAGATCGCGGACGCGGTGATGCCGGGCAGGACCAGCGGCAGCACCACCTTCTGGAACGCCTGCAGGCGGTTGCAGCCGAGCGTCCATGCGGCCTCCTCGAGTTCGACCGGAATGCCGGAAAAGATCGAGAAGGTGATCAGCACGGCGAAGGGGATGGCGAGCGTCGTGTGGACGAGCGCGAGGCCGATGGGGGTATCGTCGAGGCCGATGCGGATGAACATCACCGCGATGGGCAGCGCGAGGAGCGGCAGCGGGAAGGCGCGCGTCATCAGCACCAGCATGCGGAACGTCGCCTTGCCGGGGAACTCGAAGCGGGTCAGCGCATACCCGGCGGGCGCGCCGATGGCGATCGAGAGGATCATCGTCAGCACGGCGACGAGTACCGAGTTCCACAGCGCCCACAGCACGCCCGAAAAGCCGAGGAAGAACTGGATGGAGCCGAAGTTGAAGCTCGGCACGCCGGTCTTGGGGAAGGCGGTGACCTCCTGCGGCGAGGACAGCGTGTTCACCAGCAGCAGGTAGATCGGCACCAGCACCCAGGCGCAGAGCAGCACGACGCCGGCCCAGAACAGGAACTTTCCGGCGGCCGTGACCTCGGAGACCTTTCGCGGGGCGTCGGCGGTGGTGGCGGTGCTCATAGCGTCGCTCCCTTGGGGGTGCGCAGGACCCTCAGGAACACCAGCGTCGAAGCGATCGAGATGGCGAGGATCACCAGCGCATAGGCGGCCGCGACGTTGCGATCCTGCAGCGCGAACTGCCAGTTGAAGGTTTCACCCACCAGCACCGGCAGCGTCGTGCCGCCGAGCGCGACGACCACCGCGAACACCTCGAAGGCGGCGATGGTGCGCAGGATCAGCGCCGTCTGCAGCGAGGGCCGCAGCATCGGCAGCGTGACCTTGAAGAAACGGTGCCAGGGGCCGGCGCCGAACACCTCGGCGGCCTCGTAATATTCCTTGGGGATGAGGCCCATGCCGGAGACGAGGATCACCATGACGATGGCGGTGGCGCGCCAGAGCTCAGCGAGGATCACCGCAATGAAGATCACCCAGAGGTTCTGGTAGCCGAGAAAGAGGATTGGGCGGTCGATGATGTGGAGGCCGACGAGCAGCGAGTTGAGGAAGCCCGACTGCTCGAAGATGGCGAGCCAGATGATGCCCGCGGCGAGGTCGGAGAGGCCGAGCGGGATGGTGAAGATGTAGAGGATGGAGTTGCGGCTGCGATCGAGCTTGGCGACTACGGTCGCCATGGTGAGGGCCATCACCAGTTGCAGCGGCACGACGATGGCGGCGAGCAGGATGGTGTTCCAGAAGGTCGGCCAGAACTTCCAGTTCGAGGTCATGGTCTGGAAGTGCTGCATGGTGAACCCGCCCTCGGTGGTGAAGGCGAGCACGGCGATCTGGAGGAACGGGTAGAGGAAGAACACGCACAGGAACAGCGTCGCCGGGGCGAGCAGCAGATAGGGCAGCGCTTTGGGGTTCATGCTGGTGTTCCCGCGGGGGAAAGGATGCCGCCCGGAGCGTGGGCCCCGGACGGCGGGGGAGGTTCCTTATTCGACCGGGCAGGGGCCCTCGGACGGGGCATCGGGGAGCCAGCAGGGGGCCTTGGTGTCGGTCATGATCTGGCGCAGCGTGTTGGCCTGTTCGTCGAGCACCTGGCGGACCGGCTGGCCGCCGAGGATGATGCGCTCGAAGGTGTCGATATAGACCTGGTTGAACTGGCCGCCCTTGTCGCCGAGCCCGACCGGGAGCAGCGAGGGCAGCGCGTCGGCGGCGCTGGTCATCGCCGTCACCGCCGGGCCGAGCGCCTGCGCCGATTTCGGCAGGTCAGCGGGGAGCGGCGCGTCGGTGGTCGGGAAGAAGGTGGTGGCGACGAGCGTGGCCACCTGCTGCTCCGGCTGCATCATGTACTTGACCAGTTCCTTGGAATTCGCCACGTCCGGCGCGCCTTTGGGCACGGCGAGACCGGCGAGCACCGGCATGAAGGCGCGGCCTTTCGGGCCGGCCGGGGCCGGGAAGGCGACGAAGTCATCGGGCTTCTGGTTGAAGGCTTCGCCCAGCCGGGCGATGTGATCGAAGGCGATCCACACGTCGCCGGTCAGCAGCGGCTCCTGCATGAAGTCGTAGTTGGTGGACGCGGGGTTGGTGTACTGCCAGAGTTCCTTGAACTTGTTCCACGCCTCCTCGGCTTCGGCCGAGCGGAACTTCGTCACCTGCGAGCCGGTATAGGCGGGGAGCAGGAACCCCTGGAAGAAGCGGTGCTTGAGGCCCTTGGGGCCGGCGGGGAAGCCGAACTTCGGTCCGCCGGTGGCTTCAGCGGTGGCCTTGGCCCAGGCAATCACCTGATCGTAGGTCAGCGCGTTGATATCGGCGCCTGCGGGCAGGTATTGCAGCGCCTGCTTGTTGGCGGCCATGACGTAGGTGGCCTGCATCCACGGCAGGTACTTCTGTTCGGTGGTGCCGAGCTTGCCCAGTTCCATGAAGGCGGGGCTGACCTTGATGCCGGTCAGGTCGACGTCAGAGAGGTCGGCCCAGTTGTCGGCATAGGTGGAGAGATCGCCGTGCAGCGCGCCGACCACGCCGATCGTGCCCTTGCCGGCATCGCGTTCGGCCTGGATGCGGGTGATGAACGGACCCGGTTCCTGCGGCTGGAAATCGACGCCGCCGGGGAAGTTGGCGAGTACGCCCTCGCGCATCTTCTGCTGCTCTTCAACCGGCGCCGCCTGGCTTGACCAGAACAGCACCTGCGCACTGGCGGTTCCCGCCATCAGCGCCAGCGCGAGGGTCGTCCCCGCGACCAGTTTCAATGAACGTCGCATGCAAGTCCTCCCTTGTTGTTTGTTAGTTGCGTCTGGTCGTCCTCGTCTCCGGTGCCGGGCCGTGGCTGGCCCTTGAGACAAATGCGGGCTGGATCAACTTGTTCCGTGGTTCGCCCGGCCGTTGTTCGATGATTTCGACCACCAGTTGCCCGATATCGCGGGACGCCTGCTGGATCAGCGCATCGAAAGTGGTGAGCCCCGGCGGCGCGTAGGCCGAGGCGAGGATGTTGTCGAAACCGACGACAGAGAGGTCGCCGGGGATGGAAAGCCCGGCGCGCGTCGCCTCTTCCATGACGGTGAGCGCCAGATCGTCGAACAGTCCGATGATGGCCGTCGGCCGCTCCGGAGCAGCCAGCATGCGGTTGATCGCTTCGATGCGCGCCGGGCGGTCGAAGCGCGGAGCGGTCGCCACGTCGAGGCGGACATCGGGGTCGCCGCGTCTGGCGATCGCATCGGCAAGCCCGTCCTGCCGGCGATGCCGGAAGGTCATGGGCTCGGAAATGGTGACGAGGCCGAAATGCCGGTGCCCGAGCGCATAGAGCATCTCGAAGGCCTCGGCGAAGGCGCGGGCGCCGTCGGTATCGATCCAGTTGTAGCTGGTGCTGTCGTCGATCAGCTGGCCATGCGCGACGAACGGCACGCCGCGCTCGGTGAGGTAGCGCACGCGCTCGTCGGTTTCGGCGATGCGGGTGACCACGACGCCGTCGCAGCGGCCGGATTCGACAAGGTGCCGCAAGACCTTGAGTTCGGTTTCACCCTCGGGGGCGGTGGCGAGAATCAGGTGCGAGCCGCGCGACACGAGGCCCTCGCCAAGCCCGGTGACGAATTCGCCGAGGAACGAGTCGACCAGATGCGGGCCGCGAATGGGGAGCACGAGGCCGACGAAGCCGGAGCGGCCGGAGACGAGCGCCCGGGCGGCGGTGTTAGGCACATAGCCGTATTTCCGGGCCGCCTCCGCGACGCGCTCGCGCGTCTTCAGCGCAATGGCGGGATCGCCCGAAAGGGCCCGTGAAACCGTGGTGATGGAGACGTCGAGCCGGCCAGCCAGCTCTTTGAGCGTCTTCGCGCCTGACATCGTTCCTCCCCGAACGAGTGCAGTTTTGAACGTTTGCAGTCGAATTGCAAACGTTTCAAATTGAAAGCGCGAATTGAGGAAGGAGTCAAATGTGAATTGTTGGGGGGCACGCCTGCGTGGGTTCGACAAGCTCACCACGAAGGCTACTGGGGCAGCGAGCGTGCTGAGTTCTTCGTGGTGGGCGGGGTGGGGTGCGCGCGCCCAGCGGCGTCCATTCGCCACCGCGGGACCCGGCACCGACCCAATCGCAACCTGCGTACCAGTCTCGGTCGTCATGGCCGCGTGAATACCGGCGAGCATTGCAGAGTACTTCTGTCTCCCCGTGCGGCGTTTTGGGGCATTCCCCCCAAGCGGGTGGCGATGCTTCAATGACTGTTGGGGAATTCTGAAATGTTGCGGCGGATGTCGTTGTCCGGCCGTTGGTGATCGATTGGTCGTGCTTCGGCGAAGATTGATACACTGGTCGTAGCAATCGTTTCGCTTGAGGGAATCCGGCCGTTGCATCTGACGTTCAGGCAGCTGAAGTATTTTGTCGAAGTGGTCGAGGCGGGCAGCATTACGCGCGCCGCGGAGCGGCTGCATGTGACTTCGACGGCGCTCAGCCTGCAGGTGAAGGAAATCGAGGATCAGTTCAGCGTCACTCTTTTGCGGCGGCACTCGCGCGGCATCGAGATGACGCCGCAGGGAGCTGACCTCTATGAGCGTGCGCTGAAAATTCTGGGGCTGGTCGACGAGGCCTCGCAGGCGCTGTCGGGGGACACGCGGATCGCCAACCTGCGGCTGGGCGCGCCGCCCTCGATCGCGCGGCTGATCGGGGTTGAGGCGACGCTCGGCGCGGCAAGCTGGCCGGGCGGGGTCTCGGTGGATGTGACCGAGGGCTGGACCGTCGATCTCGAGGCGCGCCTGCGGTCGGGCGAACTGGATGCGGTGGTCGGCTATGAGCTGAGCCCGTCCGCCGCCGTGGTGGTGACGGACATTGTCGATGATGTTTTCGTGTTCATCGCCGAGCGGGGACTTGCGGGCGGCACGGGGCCGATCGCGCTCAAGGACGTGCTCGATTCCCAGCTGGTGTTCTACGGCGAGCAGAGCGTCAGCTATCGCGGCGTGCGCAGCGCGGCGCTCGCGGCGGGGCTGGAACTGGGCAGCCACCGGCACCTCTATTCCATCAATGTCTGGCGCTCGGTGCTGGCGCGGGGCCTCGCCACGACCATCGGCTCGATTGCCGCCGTCAACGATGAATACCGGCGCGGCGAAGTCATCATCCGCGAGATCGAGGGGCATCCGATTCGCAGCCGCATCGGCATCGCCATCCGGGCGGATATTGCCGGCCAGCCGCATGTCGTGGCCTTCACCGATTTCATCCGGCGCCTCGTGGTCGATGGCTTGCGCCACGATTGGGCAGGCCTGCGGGACATGCAGCCGCCCGAGCGGTAAGCGCCCTGCGCTGTTTGGACCCGGGATTCCCGCATTTTCCCGGTGCAGTTTCGTCTCCGGCCCCGTAAATTGGGGGTTGGCGCTGTCCGGGCCGGTTCTTCGGCTGCCTGCGCCCAAGAAATCCGAGTGGAGAACATTCATGCATTGGACAAACCCCAAGACCCTTCTGGCTGGCCTCGCGGTCGCGGCCCTCATGGGCGGCGTTGCGCTGCCGGCCCATGCGGCGAGCCTGCGCATGGCCTGGTCGCAGGACGCGACCGGCCTCGACCCGCACAAGCAGACCGCGTTTTCCTCGCTGCGCCTGCTCGAGCTGATCTATGAGCCGCTGGTGCGGCTGAGCCCCACGCTGGAAGTGGTTCCGGCCATTGCCGACAGCTGGGCGTTCTCGGACGACGGCCTGACCCTGACCTTCAAGCTCAACGCCAATGCCAAGTTCAGCGACGGCAAGCCGGTGACCTCGGAAGACGTGAAGGCCTCCTTCACGCGCCTGCTCGATGAAGCGACGGCCGCTGCCGCGCGCTCCAACTTCCTCTCCATCGCCTCGATCGAGACGCCCGATCCGGCGACCGTCGTGTTCAAGCTGAGCCAGCCGGACGCGCCGCTCCTCGTCGCGATGGCGACGATCAACGCCGCGATCGTGCCGGCCAGCGCCATCGCCGCCGGCACTGTCGAGACGACGGCGCTCGGTTCGGGCCCGTTCAAGCTCGATACGTGGGAGCCCAACAGCCGCGAAGTGCTGAGCGCCAATGCCGACTGGGCTGGCGGCAAGGTGGCGATCGACGGCATCACCATTTCGGTGCTGCCGGACGAAACCGCGATCCTCGCATCGCTGCGTGCCGGGCAGACCGACTTTGCGCTGCTCAACGACCCGCTGGTCGCGACGCTCGTTCCCAATGAGCCGAACCTGCAGCTCAACCGCATGCCGGGTCTTGCCTACAACGTGCTGCAGCTCAACCCGGCACGCAAGCCGATGGATGACCTCAAGGTCCGCCAGGCGATCTCGTGCGCCGTCGACCGCCAGGACGTTCTTGACGCGGCGCTCGTCGGTGAAGGCAAGGTGACGGGTCCGCTGACCATGCCGGCCTACGCCTCCGATCCCTCGACGCTGTTCTGCTATACGCAGGACCTCGCCAAGGCGAAGGAGCTGATGGCTGCCTCGAGCTCGCCCGCGGGCTTTACCGCCAAGGTGATCGCCGCGACCGGCGAGCCGCCGGTGGCCGCGTCGGAGGCGCAGGTGCTGCAGGCCCAGCTTGCCGAAATCGGCGTCAAGCTCGAGATCGAGCTGATGGAACTCAACGTCTATGTCGACCGCTGGCTCGCCGGTGACTTCGACATGGCGGTGGCGCAGAACGGCGGCCGTCCGGACCCGTATCCGATGTACAACCGCTACTTCACCAAGGACGGCAACCTGCAGAAGGTGTCGAACTTCGTGGACGACGAGCTCGACAGCCTGCTCCAGCAGGGCCGCATCGAGACCGACGTGGCAAAGCGCAAGGAGATCTTCCAGAAGTTCGAGGCACGGCTCGCCGAGCTGTCGCCGTGGATCTGGCTGTCGACCTCCAACACCTACACTGCCCAGCTCAAGACCGTGCACGGTTTTGAAGCGTCGCCGACCGGCACGCTGTTCGGGCTGAGCGCCGTGACGATCGACTGATTGCAGCGGGTTTCCTCCCCTGTCGCCTTGCGACGGGGGAGGGGGACCATGCGAAGCATGGTGGAGGGGGCGGCCACGGGCACCGAGCCTGGCCCCGCCCCCTCCACCGCCGTTCGGCGGTCCCCCTCCCCCGCTTCGCGGGAGAGGAACCCGACTGAGAGACCTTTTGCATGAATTATCTCACGCAGCGGCTGCTGACCTTTCCGCTGATCCTGCTTGGCGTTTCCATCCTCGTGTTCGTCGCCATCCGGCTGGTGCCGGGTGATGCGATCACGGCCATGCTCGGCACCGAAGCCGGGCTGTTGACACCGGTGCAGCGCGCGGCGCTGGCCGAGTACTTTGGCATCGACCAACCCATCTACATTCAGTACTGGCGCTGGCTCACGGGCCTGCTGTTCGAGGGCAATCTCGGCATCTCGGCGACGTTTGGCCGGCCGGTGCTGCCGATCATTCTCGAACGCTTCCCGCTGACGCTGGAACTGGCGGTGCTGGCGATGATCATCGCGCTCGCCACCGGCGTGCCGGCCGGTGTGTTCGCCGCGACGCACAACGAGAAGCTGAGCGACCTCGGGGTGCGCATCTTTGCGATGATCGGGCAATCGACGCCGAGCTTCGTGTTCGGCCTCATCATCATCTACGTGCTGTCGGTGTACTTCGGGTACCTGCCCGCGATGGGGACGTTCACGCCGCTGTTCGTCGACCCGCTTGCCAATCTCAGCCAATTGATCTTTCCGGCGCTGACGCTGGGGCTCGCCTTTGCGGCATCGGTGACGCGCATTTCGCGCTCGGCCATGCTCGATGTGCTGAGCGACGACTATGTGCGCACGGCGCGCTCCAAGGGCGCTTCGGCCCGCAGCGTCGTGTGGCGCCATGCGCTGCCCAATGCGCTGATCCCGGTGGTGACGCTGAGCGGCGTCGAGTTCGGGTATCTGCTCGGCGGCGCCGTGATCGTCGAGGAAATCTTCGCGCTGCCCGGCATCGGCCGGCTGGTGCTCGATGCCATCAACCAGCGCGACTATGCGCTCGTGCAGGGTACCGTGCTGTTCATTGCCTTCAACTTCCTCATCGTGAACCTGATCGTCGACCTGCTCTATGCGGCGCTCGATCCGCGTATCCGGCTGGGAGGCAAGTGATGCACATCCTTGCCGCCATCGCGAAGCATCCGAGCGGCCGCATCGGCGCCGCCATTATCCTCGTCTACATCATCGCCGCGGTGCTGGGCGCGCTGGGGCTGACGCCGCACGATCCGCTGCAGCAGTTCCGCATCGACCGGCTGAAGCCGCCGAGCGCCACCTACTGGATGGGCACGGACCTGCTCGGCCGCGACACGGCCAGCCGGCTGATGCTGGGCATCGGCCAGAGTTTTACCATCGCCTTTGCCTCGGTGGCGCTCGCAACGCTGGCAGGCACCATCATCGGGCTGTTCGCGGCGTGGTGGGGGCACCTGTGGGACGGCGTGCTGATGCGCATCATGGACGTGCTGCTGGCGTTCCCCGCCATCCTCCTCGCCATGCTGATCGTCGCGATTGCCGGGCCGGGCACGATGACCTCGGTTGCCGCAATCGCCATTGTCTACACGCCGATCTTTGCGCGCGTGGTGCGCGGGCCGGCGCTGTCGCTGAAGCGGCGCGATTTCGTCGATGCGGCGCGCACCTTCGGCAGCTCGCAGGGCTATATCCTGACGCGGCACCTGCTGCTCAACCTCGTCGCGCCGCTGACCGTGCAGGTGACGCTGGCGCTGGCCTGGGCGCTGCTGACAGAAGCGGGCCTGAGCTTCCTCGGGCTCGGCACGCAACCGCCCGCGCCCTCGCTCGGCGTGATGCTGAGTGACAGCAAGAACCTGATGACGCAGGCGCCCTGGCTGATGCTGTTCCCGGGGCTCACCATCATGCTGGGCATTCTCGGCTTCAACCTGTTCGGGGACGCATTGCGCGATATTCTTGATCCGCGGACGAAGGGGAGGTCGGCATGAGCCCGTTGCTTTCCGTTCGCGACCTGCGGGTCGGCTTCGGCCGCGACCCCAAGGCCAATGAAGTGGTGAAGGGTGTCAGCTTTACGCTCGACGCCGGCAAGACGCTGGCGATCGTCGGCGAGAGCGGCTCGGGCAAATCGGTGACGGCGCTGTCGATCAACCGGCTGGTGGATTTCGGCGGCGGCGCCATCACCGGCGGCAGCATCGAACTGGTCCGCAGCGACGGTTCGGTGCTCGACATCACGCGCGCCGATGAGACGGTGCTGGAAGGCGTCCGCGGACGCGACATCGGCATGATCTTCCAGGAGCCGATGACCTCGCTCAACCCGGTCCACACGATCGGCGACCAGATCGAGGAAGCGTTCCGGCTGAGCCGCGGACTCACCGGCGAGGCGGCGACGGTGGCGGCGCGCGAGGCGCTCGAACGCGTCCGCATTCCCGATGCGGCGCAGCGGCTCAAATACTATCCGCACCAGCTTTCGGGCGGCATGCGCCAGCGCGTGATGATCGCCATGGTGCTGGCGGGAAATCCGCGCCTGCTGATCGCGGACGAGCCGACGACGGCGCTCGACGTCACGGTGCAGGCGCAGATCATGGCGCTGCTCGCCGAACTGCGCGAAGAGCTCGGCATGTCGATGATCTTCATCACCCACGATATCGGGCTGGTGGCGGGCATTGCCGACGATGTGATGGTGATGCAGCAGGGCGTGGCGGTGGAGCAGGGGCCGCTCGATGCGGTGCTCGACAACCCGCAGCACGAATACACGCAGCATCTCCTGAAGGCCGTGCCGCACTTCACTTCGGGCAGCACGGTGCGCAGTGATGCCGTGGCCCGCGACAAGGCGCCGATTGTCACGGTCGACAATCTCGCGGTGCGGTTCCCGGTGGCCAAGGGCCTGTTCCGGCGCAATGCCGGCGCCGTGCATGCAGTGGATGGCGTCGACTTCGACCTGCTGCCGGGCGAAACGCTCGCCATCGTTGGCGAAAGCGGGTCGGGAAAATCGACGACGGCGCGCGCCATCCTTGGGCTGGTGCAGGCGACGCGCGGCAAGATCGAGGCGAAGGCCGGGCGCAGCGGTCGGCCGGTGCAGATGGTGTTCCAGGACCCTTACGCGTCGCTCAATCCGCGGCTCAATGTCGAGGGCCTGCTGGCCGAACCGGCGATTGCCGCGGGGCAGCGCGTCGACGCAAAGCTGCGCGAGCGCATGGCGTTCCTGCTCGAACGCGTCGGGCTGCCGAAGGAAGCACTGGCGCGGTTCCCGCACCAGTTCTCGGGCGGGCAGCGGCAGCGCCTGTGCATTGCGCGCGCGCTGATGCTGAACCCCGACGTGGTGGTGCTCGATGAGGCGGTATCGGCGCTCGATGTGAGCGTGCAGGCGCGTGTGCTCGACCTGCTGATCGGGCTGCAGCACGAGTTCGGGCTGGCCTATCTGTTCATTTCGCACGACATGGCCGTAGTCGAGCGGATCGCGCACCGCATCGCGGTGATGTACGCTGGCCAGATCGTCG
>DAORUH010000002.1:0-63257 GCA_035433065.1 Devosia sp.
TTCCCGATGATTCATGCGGTTGGGCGGGCCGGGCATGAGCCGCCGCGGCTCATGGACCTGACGTGGGGCCGGGAGGGCGATCCCAAGGTTACACTGGTCGGCAAGGGGGTGACTTTTGATACCGGGGGGCTGGATATCAAGCCGGCGGCCGGGATGCTCTTGATGAAGAAGGACATGGGCGGTGCGGCGAATATGATTGCCGTAGCCCATGCTGTAGTCCAAGCGAAGTTCAAGGTCAGACTGCGTTTGCTCATCCCTATCGTCGAAAACGCCATTTCGGCGTCGGCGTTCAGGCCCGGCGACGTGCTGACGGCGCGCAACGGCACGACGGTCGAGATCGGCAATACCGATGCGGAGGGGCGGCTGATCCTTGCCGACGCGCTGTCGTTGGCCGACGAGGAAAGCCCCGACCTCATCATCGACATGGCGACGCTGACAGGCGCGGCGCGCACGGCGCTCGGACCCGACCTGCCGCCGCTCTACACCAATGATGATGCGCTGGCGGCCGAGCTGCTGGCGGCGGGTGCGGCGAGCGAAGACCCGCTGTGGCGGCTGCCGCTCTGGGCGCCGTATGAGTCGATGATTTCCTCGCGTATCGCCGAAGTGAACAATGCCGGGCAGGGCGGCTTTGCCGGCTCGATCACCGCCGCGTTGTTCCTGCAGCGCTTCGTCAAGCAGGCGAAGGCCTGGGCGCATCTCGATATTTATGGCTGGGCCCCGGAGGCCCGGCCGGGCCGGCCGTTCGGCGGGACGGATCAGGGGGGGCGCGCGGTTTATGGGATGCTGAAGCGGCGGTATGGCTGAGCGGGCGTGGGCGGCGCCTGTCGCGATGATTGAACGCCCGGGCGTCGTCGGCTAAGTCCCAAGGCAATGTCGAGGCCAACCCGGCCTTGCATCTTTTGGGGGGGGTCCGTGCGAACGATTCTATGGCTGCTCGCGGTCCTGTCTCTGCTCCTTTCACTTGGAAGCGCGGTGGCCCAGGACGTAGATACGTATGAGCGTGATACCAAGTGGCTACCGGTCACCGCATCGATGACCGACCTGATTAACCAGGGCTGGCGGATTGTCTCGTTCAACAACTACGAGACGGAAATGTTCGAACAGAACAACGCGTCCTACACGTTCATCCTGTTCAACGACGAGACATACATCCTGTGTTTCCTGGTCGACCCGGCCATGTTCAACGCGAAATCGAAGTGCAGGGCGCTGAACTAGCTGCTGGGCGATTGGCACGGCCTCGGCGCTGAACGAGCTATTTGCGCGGTGGCACGCCTTCGTGGTTCGACAGGCTCACCATGAAGGCTGATGGATAACCGCCCTCTCAGTCGTCATGGCCGGGCTTGACCCGGCCATCCACTCGATCCCTTCGGATGCGCTGCGCTATCGAGTGTGTCCCCGGGTCAAGCCCGGGGATGACGTGGTGGGTGGGGATGGGGCGGTGGGTGGAGTTGGTGGCACGCCCTTGTGGTTCGACAGGCGGGCGTGGAGCACGCCGAGCGTGGGGCCTACCCCTCATCCGCCCTTCGGGCACCTTCTCCCACATGGGGAGAAGGCGTGACTGCGGGGTCGGCGCGGGGCCTCAATAACCTCGGGCTACATCCACGACGTTGGGGAGGGGCTTGCCGGCTTCGTGGTCGATGATGGCTCTGGAGAAGTAGGCGACGCCGGTGCGTTCGCTGGAGGCGGCGGCGATGTGGGGGGTGATGAGGCAGTTGGGGAGAGCCCAGAGCGGGGAGTCCTGGGGGAGTGGCTCGACTTCGAAGACGTCGAGGCTCGCGGCGCGCAGGGTGCCGTCGGTGAGGGCACGGTGGAAATCGGCGTCGCGCTGGTGGCCGCCGCGGGCGGCGTTGATGACGACGGGGCCGTCGGTCAGGCCATCGCGGCGGAGCTTCTTGAAGGTCTCGTAGTTGAGGATGCCCTGCGTTTCGGCAGTGAGGGGCAGGAGGTTCACGAGGATGTCGACCTTGCTCAAAAAGCTGTCGAACTCATCGGCGCCGGCAAACTCCTCGACGCCCTCGATGCCCTTTTTCGATTTGCTCCATGAGCGCAGCTTGTAGCCGAACACTTTCAGGTGGCGGATGGCGTCCTGGCCGAGCACGCCGGTGCCCATGATGCCGACGGTCGCTTCCCAGGCCGGGGGCGGATAGAGCTGGACCCAGCGCTTCGCGTCCTGATCCTGTTTGAACCTCGTGTAGAGGCGGGTGTGCAGGGTGACGTTGGCGAGCACGTAATCGCTCATGCGCTGCGACAGGTCCGCATCGATGAACCGCACCACCGGCACGCCGGCCGGCAGGCCGGGATGGCGCAGCAGGGCATCGACGCCGGCGCCCAGCGACAGCACCGCCTTGAGGTTGGTCAGCCCGTCAAAGGCGTCGAGCTTGGGCTTCCAGATGAAGACGTAGTCGATGGAGGCAGGATCGTGGCCCTCGCCGCGCAGCACCACGTCGTGCCCCGGGAGCGCCGCGGCGAAGCTGGTGCGCCAGCTCGGCTCGTTGAAGTCGGTGATGTGCAGCAAAAGCTTTGCCATATGCGTCCCCCTCAAAATGAAACGAGCCGCACTGGACAGCGCGGCTCGCTACAAACTCGTTGATGCCCGGCTTACTGCGCCGGGGCAGTGACCGGCGGCTGGGTCGCGGGGGCAGCGGGCGTTGCCGGAGCGGCGGCGGCCGGAGCGGCAGCCGGTGCAGCCTCGGCGGCGGGGGCCGCAGCGGGAGCAGGCTCGGCAGCGGGAGCGGCCGGAGCAGCCTCGGCGGCCGGTGCAGCAGCGGGAGCGGCCGGAGCAGCTTCAGCGGCCGGTGCAGCAGCAGGGGCTTCCGCCGCAGGCGCCGCAGCAGCAGGAGCAGCTTCGGCAGCCGGCGCCGCGGGTGCGGCTTCAGCAGCGGGAGCGGCCGGTGCGGCAGCAGCAGGGGCTTCGGCGGCAGGCGCGGCGGCCGGAGCCGGGAACGCCGGTGCGTCAGGCGAAATGCTCTTGAGGTAGGCGATGACGTTGGCGCGTTCCGCGTCGTCCTTCAGACCACCGAAGTTCATCTTGGTCTTGGGGGCGAACTCGGCCGGGGCCGTGAGGAAGTGATCGAGGTTGGCGTAGCTCCAGGTGTCGCCGGCATGCGCCTTCATGGCGTCGCTATAGGCATAGCCCTCATGCGCCGCGATCGCACGGCCGACGACATCGAAAAGTTCCGGGCCCGCCTTGTTACCGGCGCCCTGTTCGAAGTTGTGGCAACCGGCGCAACGGCGGGCGCTGGCGGCGCCAGCCTCGACATTGGCGCTGGCCAGCAGCGTGCCGATATCGACGGCAGCGACCTCGACCGGTGGCGCCTCGGTGTGCACACCCTCAGGCTCCGGCAGGGCGAAGCCCGGACCGACTGCCTTGGGCGCATAAATCGCATCGGCGAGGAAACCCACGCCCATGACGAACACGAGCGTCCCCAGGATCGCGCCCAAAATCTTGTTCAGCTGAAACGAATCCATTGCGCTGTCTCGACCCTTTCAAAGACGCGTAGCCCGCCGGAACCAGAAGGAATATGGCCTGCTCCGCCCTCGCGGATGGCCTCGGTCCCGACGCGCGCGGAAGATAGTAGGTCGCGGAAGCCCGCGCAACGGGGATTGGGACGGTGCGACAATTCCAGCTTGTGCGCGGGTGTGACGGTGTTGCGGGTGAATTGACTTGTCCCGAATCAGGGGCCATTGAGTGGCCGCTTTTTCGATGGGGATACGGCCAATGCCGCTCAAGATTGCGTTCCAGGGCGAACCCGGAGCTTTCAGCCACTCAGCCGCGCACGCGCTTTTCCCCAAGGGCGAGGCCGTCCCCTGCCTGACCTTCGAGGACACCCTGCAGGCGGTGCGCGCCGGAACCGCCGATTTCGGCGTCGTTCCCGTGGAAAACTCGCTCTACGGGCGCATCACCGACATTTATCACCTCTTGCCGGAAAGCGGCCTGTTCATCACCGGTGAGCACTTCCTGCGCATCGAGATGAACCTGCTCGGCCTGCCCGGCGCGACGCTAAAGGACATCAAGTCCGTGCAGTCGCTGTCGGTGGCGCTGGGGCAGTGCCGGAAGTTCATCCGCAAGCACAAGCTCAAGACCATCAACGCGATCGACACGGCCGGTTCGGCCCGCGAGATCGCCGAAAAGGGCGACAAGTCGGTCGGAGCGATCGCCTCGCGCTTCGCTGCAGAGGTCTATGGGCTCGACGTCATCGCGCCCAATATCGAGGACGCGGCCCACAACACCACCCGCTTCCTCGTCGTGTCGCGCGACAAGAAGGAAGCCAAGGCCGGCGGCAAGGGCAAGGTGAAGACGACATTCGTCTTCCGCGTGCGCAACGTGCCCGCCGCGCTGTTCAAGGCAATGGGCGGCTTTGCCACCAACGGCGTGAACATGACCAAGCTCGAAAGCTACATGATCGACGGCTCGTTCACCGCGACGCAGTTCTATGCCGATATCGAGGGCCACCCGTCGGACCGCTCGGTGCAACTGGCGTTCGAGGAACTCGGCTTTTTCACCGACCACTTCCACGTGCTCGGCGTCTATCCCGCCGGCAAGATGGACTGACGGCGGGTTTCCCCGCCCGCGCTCAGTAGAAGTCGTCGTCTTCCTCGGCCTCGTCGCCGATGGTGAAGCCGCCCGCTTCGATCCGCAGGTCCTCGGCGTCGTCGGCATAGGCCGGCATGCGCCAGAGGGCCGGATCGGGAAGCTCGAGATGGAGCGGGACCTGCACTTCCCGGAATGGCGCCGTGCGCACCGCATGAATGGTGGCAGCAAGGGCGGGGGACATCTGGTACTTGCGCATGGCACGGCTCCTTGATCCTCGAAGGGCCGGCTCGAATGTGCCGGACCCATTCGATGGGAGCGATGATGCGCCCCGGTTCCTTAACAGGTTCTGATCATCGCATTCAGTCCATCGCCAAGTGTGCATGCCTCGGTTGCGCGCCGCGCGCTTGTCGCTGGCCCGGCGCGGGCTCAGGCTCGCGGGCGTGGTGGCCTTGGCGGGCGCCTCGAAACTGCGGGTATTTCAAGATGATCAAGCTGAACGTTTCCCGTCACCTCGTCCGCGCCGCGGCCGTGGCGCTTGTGCTCGTTCCGGTGTCCGGTGCGGGCCTCGTGCTGCCGGCAAATGCTGCCGAGAAGGACAAATGCGAAGGCTCGCTGTTTGCGTGCCTCGTCAAGGAAGCGGAAGAGGGCTCGGCCAAGCTGACGGCCGCGCCCACCAAGGCGCCGGTGGCGGGCGAAAGCCTTTCCACTCCGCTCGACTGAGGCCGGTGCGCATGGGCGGCCCGCTCCGGCGGGCCACCTCTCTCAGCGCGTGACGTGCAGCCGCACGTCGCCCAGCCGCAGGGCCTTTTCGATATCGGGCGGGGGCGGGGCGTCGGTGATGAGGTCATCGAGCTGGGGCAGGGCGCACACCGTCTCGAACTGCACATGGCCGTGCTTTTGCCCATCGACCACGAGAATTGAGCGGCCCGACTGGCGCTGCATGGCGCGCTTGACGGCCGCCGCGTCCGAATTGGCGTCGGTCACGCGTTCGGCGTCGATGGCGCTGGCGCTGGTGATGAAGGCCTCGGCGTTGAAGCCGGCGATGAATTCGAGGGTCAGCGGGCCGAACAGCCCGGTCTCGGCCTCGGCATAATCGCCCGGGCAGCAGATGACCCGGATCGCCGGGTTCTGCGCGAGAATCTGCATGTTGCGAATGCCGTTGGTGATGACCGTCAGCACCGCGCCCCGGTCGCGCGGCGTGCCGGCGGCGAGCCGCTCGCACACATGCGTCATGGTCGAACTGGTGTCGACCATCACCACATGGCAATCGCGCACGAGGCCGGCCGCGATCTCGGCCATGCGGCGCCGCCCTTCGGGGTTGAGGCGGGCCCGCTCGCTCTGCGCCGGCTCGAAATCGAGATGCGCCGGGACCGCGCCGCCATAGGTCCGGGCGACGAGGCCGCGCTCGCTCAGTTCGGCGATATCGCGCCGGATGGTCTCCTTGGAAACGCCGAACTGGTTCGCGAACTCTCCCAGCCGGGTCGATGGCCTGGCCTGCAGCTCGAACAGAATGTTCTCCTGCCGCCTCTGCTTTTTCAGTCCCATGGCCCCCGCCGTGTGCTTGCCGCCACCAGACTGCATCAGCGTGCGCATTTCTCAAACCCCATCAATGCCGGAGCAGGCGGATTAGCGCGCGTCTGGCGAGGACGTTGGCGATTTTGCCCGGAGTACCACAATTTTATTCGGCGGGCGAGCAGGGCCGCTGGGTGGGGAGGTGGCGGTGCGGACGCGACAGGGGCGGCGCTTGTTCATCTGCGCTTCAGCTTGACACGAGCACCTTCCTAGCGCCCGAATGTGGGAAGTCGGGCAATATTGTGGAGATTGCTATGAAATTGACGGTGGTGGAACGTCTCGATAGACCCCTGGCAGCGACGCGCCGGCCCGACAACGACAACGCCGATTCCGGCATCGTGGAGGCCAGCGGCCTCTCCATCGTCGCGGCGATCTACGATGCGCTCGACGGGCTGACATCCGGCATGGTGCTCGTCGATGCGCGCGGCAGGGTGGCCTATGCCAATGCTGCGGCCAGCGCGATGCTCGACGACGGCGCGGCCATTGCCTGCCGCGAGGGCCGCATCGTCACCGCCGACCGGGCCGCCAGCGCGGCGCTGGCCGAGGTGTTTGCTGCCGCCGGCGAGGGCGCTGCAGCGCCGGGCGCAAGGCGCATCGCGATCGGCATCGAGGGGCGGGACGGGGACAACTATGTCGCCCACGTCCTGCCGCTGGCCTCGGGCCTCTGCGGCAGCCATGCCGCGGTCGCGGCGATGTTCGTCCACCGCGCCACGCTCGGCACGCCCACCATGCCCGAAGTGATCGCGCGGCGGTTCGGGCTGACGCTGAGCGAAATGCGGGTGCTTGTCGCCATCGTACAGGTCGGCGGCGTCGCCGAGACGGCCGAAACGCTGGGGATCGGCGAGGCCACGGTGAAAACGCATCTGCACCGGGTGTTCGCCAAGACCGGCGCGGCGCGGCAGGCGGACCTCGTGCGGCTGGTCGCCGGTTTTGCGAGCCCGCTGTCGCGCTGATCTCCATCGATCGGGGGACGCGGGCCGTCCCCCTCATATGGCATCAATCGCCATCCCGAATGCATCTGCCCATGCCCCCCGCGGCAGATGCGTGCGCCCCTGTCGGTCAGCCACAGACAGGGGCGCGTCCAATTCCGAGGAGACCACATCATGTTCACTTCTGCGCTGGCGCGGCGCGTTCGCCATTTGCTCAATCAGTGGCGGGCCGACCGCCTCGAACGGGCAGTGTGCCGCGAACTGCTCAACATGGGGCCGCGGCTGCTCGACGATATCGGGCTGAGCCTCAACGACGTGACGGCGGCGATGGAGCAGCGCCGGCGGCACATGCGTCATGCCGACCGGCTGGCGGCGATCGAAGCGCTGCGCCAGAAGGAGACTACCGACGGCGCCGGGTCGCGGGCCTGACCTCTTGCGATTCGCGGCCCGATGCCCGATATAGACCCCGGGAGGTTGGCGCGGACGTGTTCCTCGCCAACCGGGTCAGGTCCGGAAGGAAGCAGCCCCAACGAGACCTTCACGGGTCGTTGCCAGCCTCCTACTTCCGCCTATGATGGGCTATGACCCGCGGCGAAAACACCCAATTCTGCGGCAGGAAAGGGCAGACACATCGTGGCTGATTCCCCCTCCTCGCCCTATCTCGTGCTGGCGCGCAAATACCGGCCGAACAGCTTTTCATCGCTGATCGGGCAGGACGCGATGGTGCAGACGCTGCGCAACGCCTTCAGGGCCGAGCGCATCCCGCATGCCTTCATCCTCACCGGCATCCGCGGCGTGGGCAAGACCACGACCGCGCGCATCCTCGCGCGCGCCGTCAACTACGAGGACGCGACGGGCCGGCACCCGACGCTGGATCTCGATGTCGAGGGCATCCACTGCCGCGCCATCATCGAGGGCCGCCATGTCGATGTGGTGGAGATGGACGCTGCGTCCAACACCGGCATCAGCGACATCCGCGAGATCACCGATTCGGTGAAGTACGGGCCGGTCTCGGCGCCGTACAAGGTGTACATCATCGACGAGGTGCACATGCTCTCGACGGCGGCCTTCAACGGGCTGCTGAAGACACTCGAGGAGCCGCCGCCCTACGTGAAGTTCATCTTCGCGACGACCGAAATCCGCAAGGTGCCGGTGACGATCCTCAGCCGCTGCATGCGGTTCGATCTGAGGCGCGTGCCGCCCGAGACGATGACCGCGCATCTCGAAGATATCCTGGGGCGCGAGAAGATCGGCTTTGAGCCCGAAGCGCTGTCGATGATCGTGCGCGCCGGCGAGGGCAGCGTGCGCGATAACCAGTCGTTGCTGGATCAGGCGATCAGCCACGGCGACGGGCAGGTGACGGCCGCGACGGTCAAGGCCATGCTGGGTCTGGGCGACCGGGCGCGCACCATTGATCTGTTCGAGCAACTGATGCGCGGCGATATCGGCGGGGCGCTGACGCTGATGCGCGAGCTTTACGATGCGGGCGCCGATCCGCAGACGCTGCTGGCGGACCTGTGCGATTTCACCCACCTCGTCACCCGCATCAAGGTGACGCCGGCCGCTGCCGACGACGTGTCGCTGACGCCCGACGAGCGGGCGCGCGGCAGGGAACTGGCGCAGAAGCTTGCCATGCGGGCGCTGAGCCGCACCTGGCAGATCCTGTTCAAGGGCTTTGACGAAGTGGCGCAGGCGGGCAATGCGCTGCAGGCGGCCGAAATGGTGCTGGTGCGCCTCGCCTATGCCGCCGACCTGCCGTCGCCGGACGAACTGATCGCGAAAATTTCGGGCATGCCGGCACCTGCTGCGGCGGCCCCGCCGGCCCCGTCCGCGCCGGCTTCGCGGCCGATGCCTTCCGGCAATAGTGGCGGGGGTAGCGGCGGCGGCAGCACGGCGCAGGCGCTGCGGGTCGAACCGCGCTTTGATCCGGCACCGGCCCCTGCACCCGCGCCTGTGCCGCAGGCCGCGCCGACGGCGTTCGCCAGCCCCACGACCTATGACGAACTGATCGCGCTGGCCGGGGCCAAGCGCGACGTGCTGGTGATGCATGCGCTGAAGTCGTCGCTGCGGCCGATCGCGTTTGCCGACGGCAATCTCGAAGTGGCGCTGGTCGAGGGGGCTGACGCCTCCATCATCCAGACGCTGACGGCGCGGCTGAAGCTGTGGACCAACCGGCACTGGCTGGTGTCGCTGAAGACGACGACCGAAGTCATTCCCACGCATCGCGAGATCGAGCAGCAGAAGGTCGAGGCGGAGCGGCAGGCTGCGCATCAGGACCCGCTGGTGGCGGCCATCCTCGAACTGTTCCCCGGCTCGAGCGTGCAGGTGCGCACCAAGGAAGAACAGATCCCCGTCGAAGCTTACGCTGACGCGATCCGCGACGAAGAAGAGGACGACGAATGAAAGACATCATGGGCATGATGAAGAAGGCCCAGGAACTTCAGGGCAAGATGCAGGAGTTCCAGCAGAACCTTGGCAATGTCACGATGGAAGGCCGCTCCGGCGGCGGGCTCGTGACGCTGACGATGAACGGCAAGGGCGAACTCACGGGCATCAAGATCGACCCCTCGCTGTTCCGCGACGACGAGGTCGAGGTGCTGGAAGACCTGCTGATTGCCGCCCACAAGGACGCCAAGGACAAGGTCGAGGCCGAGGTGCAGGGCAAGATGGCGGAGATGACGGCCGGGTTGCCGATCCCGCCGGGCATGAAGCTGCCGTTCTGAGATGGGCAATCGGCGGTCGGGGTGATGGGCTCGCCCGAAGGCGTCAGAGGCCCCATGCTTCAATGGCCTTCGTGGTGAGCTTGTCGAACCATGAGGGCGTGGCAAGGTTTGGAACGGAGATTCCTGCTTTCGCAGGAATGACCCGGTGGGTGGGGTGGTGGCTCTGTGGGGCCATCCAGGGGCGTTATACGTTATACCCGGGCCTGACCCGGGGAACCATGCGGTGGGCAGCATCGTGTGGATGGCGGGTCACGACGGGCCATGACGGCTGACGCCGTGGTGGCGCTCAACGCCGAAAATCCCGTACCCCTGACTGGACTGCGTTCTGCGCAACCGCGGCCAGAAGCACCTCTCTTGGATAGTTTGGCACTTACATACTCCTCTTCAGAAGATGCGCCGCATTGCCGCCAAGCTGTTTTGATGCGGCAACATAGTTGACGTAGTACGCCACTTCGGGATCGGGATCAGAATCCAGCACTGCTCGCAGTGCGAGTTGATGCGGAACTCTCAAAACAAATACAGATCGTCCGATCACGCCATCGAACAAGAAATCCTGCCTACACACTTCAATATCGTATAACAAAATACTCTTGTTGTAGCAAAGTTTTACGAAATTGCCGCGCAGATTTGCCTGCGCTTCTGCAGATTGCCACTCTTCGCGAGATAGTTCCTTTATAGCGTAGTCTCGGCCCTCCGAGCAGTCGGCGCGGTCACATGGGAGCACCTCGTTCAGCCCGCCATGTTGGCGCATGACGTAAACGTGCGCGACACCGCGGTAGGCCTCGACGGTGTAACAGCCCCAACTCCAGTCATGGCAACCTGCCTCGAACGCGACGGGGCTAAGAATCATCATTTCGGGCGCGGCAGTGGGCAATTCGACGCTCGAGATGTCGGGAAACGTTTCCAGCAGATAGGCAACGCCGAGCGGCTTGACGAAGAACTCGCGGTAGGCTGTGTCCGCTGCGATGAAAAGGATCGCCGCGCTGCCAAGGCCGGCCAGCACCAAAGGCATGGATACGCGCATCATGGCGAGCCCGACCCCGCAGAATGGTGCATGCCAAAGGCCCGGATCCTCGTGACGCCGCATCCGCGAGAACACATCTGATAGAACTGTGCCAATTGCGATGCCCCTCGTGTCCCGACCCAATTGATCGGCCTGTTAGTCACGAAATACACCTTCACCCTCTGAGAAGCAGTCACGCTGAAACCACACCAAGTACCAGACTGAAGACTACTGCCGGGCAAAAGTACTTGCGAATTGGTTGCATCTCGGTGGTCTGCTGACAACTCTGGGGTAGCAGCTCGATCCAGCGGTCATCGAGTGTATGGCCGGTGCAGGCCCGGCCATGACGACTGAGGGGGTGGTGGGTTGGCCTGCTTGCGGGATTTGTGCGCCCGGTCTACGTGGTTCCCTCCCCCGCTTTCGCGGGGCAGGCTGTTCACCACGAAGGCCTCTGGGCCTTCTTGGTGGCGCATCCGGGCCGACCCGGTGTATTGGACGCGTCAGGCGGCGTGAGGTTTACGTAAGACGAGAATGTCCACTTCCGGACCCGAAATTGAGCAGCTGATCCAGCTTTTTGCGCGTCTGCCGGGGCTGGGGCCGCGGTCGGCGCGGCGGGCGGTGCTGCAGTTGATCAAGAAGAAGGATCAGCTGATGATCCCGCTGTCGGCGGCGCTCGAGCGGGCGGTCGAGGCGGTGCGGACCTGCGAGGTCTGCGGCAATGTCGATACGATTTCACCCTGCCGCATCTGTTCCGATCCGCGACGCGAGTCGGGGATGCTGATCGTTGTCGAGGATGTGGCGGACCTCTGGGCGCTTGAACGCGCCGGGGTGGGCGCGGTGCGCTACCATGTGCTCGGGGGCGTGCTGTCGCCGCTCGACGGCATCGGACCGGATGACCTCAGCATCGACGGGCTGCTGAGGCGCGCGCCGCAGTTTTCGGAACTGGTTCTGGCGGTGAACGCGACGGTCGAGGGCCAGACCACCGCGCACTATATCACCGACCGGCTGGCCGGTTCGGGGGTGCGCGTCACGCGACTTGCGCACGGCGTGCCGGTGGGTGGGGAACTCGACTATCTCGATGAAGGCACGCTGAGCCAGGCGCTGAAGGCGCGCACCGAAATCTGACCCGGACGATCAGTCGTCGTCTTCGTCCTCATCCTCGTCGAGATTGTCTTCTTCCGTGTCGTCATCGATGTCGTCGAGGTCATCTTCGTCGTCTTCGTAGTTGCCGGGATCGTCCTCGCCTTCGTCGTCATCTTCCGCCAGCCCATCGGCTTCGATCGAGTCCTCATCCTCTTCCTCGATCGCTTCGAGTTCGTCGGAATCGGGTGACAGCGTCTCGCGATGATCGCGCGGGTCCTCCTGAAGCATGCCGGGATCGCCGGGAAATCGAACCTTGCTCCTGAGCAGGCCGATGGCGCGCTCGACGGAAGCGAGCAGCGTTGCGGCGTCGTTGTCGCCCATCTCGCCGGAGGTGCGTTCGCGCAGGTCTGCAGCGAGGTCACGCAGGCGCTCGATCCGTTCTCCGGCCGGGCGGTCCTCGCCGTAGACCAGCTCGTCGATCTCATCCTGGCTGATCGGCAGGCTGGTGATGACATCGGCCACCGAGTCGTCGGTTGCCGTATCCTGCGGAATGATGCGTCCCGGGTGGTTTGCCGACATGGTGCCGCTCCTCTGCTCAACTGCAACGCAGGAGCGGGCGGCAGGTTTCTCCCCGCCGCCGATTCAGGCTCAGCCGATCGTCTGCTTGAACAGCGCCATCGTGCGGTCCCAGGCGAGCCTGGCCGCGGTCTCGTCATAGCGGGCATCCGAGGTGTCGTTGTTGAAGGCGTGGTTGGCGCCCTCGTAGATGAAGATCTGGTAATCGGTGCCGGCTTCTTTCAGCGCCGCTTCGAACGCCGGTATGCCGGCATTGATGCGCTCGTCGAGCCCGCCATAGTGGGCCATCACCTTCGCTTTGATATTGGGCACGCCGGCCGCGTCGGGCTGGCGGCCATAATAGGGGACGGCGGCGAGAAGGTCGGGCGACGCAACGGCGAGGTCGTTGACGGTACCGCCGCCCCAGCAGAAGCCCATGGCCGCGACCTTGCCGTTCGATTTGGGCAGGGTCTTCAGATACGCGATGGTCGCGACGCCGTTGGCGGTAACGTCGACGGCGCTGACCTGGGAGAACATCCGCCGCGCCTGGTCCTCGTCGGCGGGCGTGCCGCCAACGTCACTGAGGTAGTCGGGCGCCAATGCGATGAAGCCTTCAAGGGCGACGCGCCGGGCAACATCCCTGGTATGCGCGTTGAGACCGCGGTTCTCATGCACGACGATCACCGCGCCGAAGGGACCAGCCTCCTTGGGCACCGCCAGGTAGCCCTTCATCTCGCCCTTGGCGCCCGGATAGGTGGCCTCGGAAATGTCGAGCCGCTCGTCGGTTTCGGAACTGAGCCCGGCCGCCTGCACGTTCGACGCCATCAGTCCTGCCGCCGTGACGGCCAGCGTCATCGAGCCGGTGAGCTTGGCAAGGTTGTCCATGAATTTGCGCCGGTCGAGCGACAGGTGCGTGTAGTCGTCAAAGAGATTGATCATCTCCTGCGTGATCTTGGGGGTCGGCGTGGCTTTGTCGTCCATCTGGGCCTCCTCGTCTGTGACGGGGTACGAGACTAGCCGATGATCGCGCGGCGACGAGCGCGCGTCACGCCATTGTGAGGCGGGGGCGCGAGGCTAGAACAGGCTGCCGGAGGCCTTGCGCTCGACCACGACAGGCGCTTCGACGGAGGGGCCATCGTCGAGTTCGAGGTCGTCGATGCGCTGGCCGCGCCGCGAGATTTTTGCGGTCGAGGTCAGGATGTCGCTGATGTCGCCATCTGCCTGCTTGAAGTGCTTCTGCAGCGCGATGACTCGGTCTTTCAGGCGGCCGACATCGTCGAGGAGTTCACGCACCTCCTTCTGGATGGTGTGCGCTTCCTCGCGCATGCGCACGTCGCGCAAGAGGCCCTTGATGACCTGGATGGCGAGCATCAGCATCGAGGGGGAGACGATGACGACGCGGGCACGCATCGCCTTCTGCACCACATCCTCGAAGCGCTCGTGGATATCGGCGAAGATCGATTCCGACGGCACGAACATGAACGCGGTGTCCTGCGTCTCGTCGCGGATCAGGTAGCTCTCGGCGATGGTCTTGACGTGGTAGCCCATGTCGGCGCGAAGGCCCGCCATCGCCTGCTTGAGTTCGAGCTCGTTCTCGGCCGAATTGATACGCTGCCAGCTTTCGAGCGGGAATTTTGCGTCGACCACGAGCTTCGGCCCGCCGTTCGGCATAAAGATCACGCAGTCGGGGCGCTTGTTGTTGGACAACGTGTACTGGAAGGCGAAGGAGCCGGGGGCGAGCCCGTCGGTGACGATGGCTTCCATCCGGCCCTGGCCGAAGGCGCCGCGCGTCTGCTTGTTGGCGAGGATCGCCTGCAGCCCGACCACGTCCTGGCTGAGCTGGGTGATGTTGGTCTGCGCCCGGTCGATGATGGCCAGCCGCTCGGCGAGCTGGGTGAGCTGGTCGGCGGTCTTGACGTTGGTGTCCTGGATCGCCTGGCCGACGCGGTGGCCCTGCGCATCGAGCCGCTCGTTGACCGAGCGCATCAGGTCGGAGGTGCGCGAGCCGAAGATTTCGGACATCGTCTGCATACGCGAGTTCATCTCGTACTGGCTCTGCAGCACGCCTGCGAGGTGGCGCTCGAGTTCGGCCGATTTTGCCTTCGCCGCCTCGACCTCGAGATTGCGCTGCTCGGCCTCGATCCGGCGCTCCTCGATCTCCTCCGCGTGGGCCCGCGCGGCGCGCATGCTGATGACGATCAGCGAGAGCAGCAGGACCAGCACCATGCCGGCGGCCGCATAGGCCAGCATTTCCAGCGTGATCGGGGTATCGGCAATGGTGAAGATGATTCGATCCATCGGCGCACATTAGCATAGCTGGTTTACGATTTGTTCTAGTGTGCGCGCTACCTCGGTTCTAAAAATCGCGACTCCCCAGCCCGGCCCCTGAGCGGGGCTTTTTGTTGGGCGGGGGAGTAGCTGGGATGCCCTGATGAAAGGGCGAGGACTACTGAACGCCAAGCATCTGCTTGGCGGCGGTCTCGGCCAGGTCGCCGGACTGCTTGATCTGGTCTTCGGAGAGCTTCTGGGCGCGAGCAGCGTCTTCCGCGGCCTTGCGAGCGGCCGCAATGGTCTCGGTCTTCTGCTCCGGGGTCAGGCTGGCAGCCTGAGCCTGAGCGGCCTGCATGGCCTGCTCTGCCGTCATGGCAGCACCGCCCGCCGCGGGAGCAGGCGCCGCGGGAGCAGGCGCCGCGGGAGTAGTGGCCGCGGGAGCGGCAGCAGCAGGAGTTTGTGCGGCCGGGGGCGGGGCCTTCTCACTGCTGCAGGCAGCAAGCGAGACCATGGCGACGGCAAGAAGAGGCAAGCTGAGCTTGGCAATCATAAGAATTTTCCTTGATATATCTGATAGTTATATAGCGCCTGAGGCGGTCCTGCGACAGTTGCGGAAGCTTTGTCAGGATCACGGCGTTTTTGCGGCTGCCCTTGGTCACATCTTCAGCCGTTTTACGCAGCCCTCTCCTGTCCGATTACCGTGTTCAGGTTGACCCCAGCCCTTGATTTCCCATATTCAGGCCAGCACTTTTCCCAAGGAATCCGCCCGAATGGCTACGCGCCCCATCCTGATCCTGCCCGACGCCCGGCTGCGCGCCATTGCCGAACCGGTTGGCGAGGTCGACGAGGACATCAAGAAGCTCGCCAGCGACATGCTGGAAACCATGTACGCCGCGCCGGGCATCGGCCTTGCCGCCCCGCAGGTCGGCGACCTGCGCCGCATCGTCGTCATGGACCTCGCCAAGGAAGACGAGCCCAAGGCGCCGGTGGTGATGATCAACCCGGAAATCCTGAAGTTCTCCGAGGACACAGTGGTGACCGAGGAGGGGTGCCTGTCGATCCCCGAGCTGTTCTACGACGTCGAGCGCCCGGCCGAAGTGACGGTGCGGTACACCGACCTCGACGGCAAGGTGCAGGAGGTCGAGGCCAAGGACCGCTTCGCCATCTGCGTGCAGCACGAACTCGATCACCTCGATGGGGTGCTCTATATCGACTACCTGTCGCGGCTGAAGCGCGATCGGGTGCTGAAGAAGTTCCAGAAGGCCGAAAAGCTCGCCAAGCGGGCGTGATCGGTTTTCTGCCGGCTTCGTGGTGGCGACCCGTTCGCCATGAGGCCTCCGTTATTTCCCCGGTGTAACCAGCGAGGCCCGGATGCGCATTGTCTTCATGGGCACGCCCGAATTTGCCGTGCCCACGCTCACCGAACTGGTGGGGCGCGGTCATGAGATCGCGGCGGTCTATACGCGGGCGCCAAAACCGGCGGGGCGAGGGCAGGCGGAGCGGAAATCGCCCGTGCACCTCGCCGCCGAAGGCTTTGGCATTCCGGTGTTCACGCCGCGCTCGCTGAAGGATGTGGCCGAGCAGGCGACGTTCGCGATGCATTCGGCCGATGTCGCGGTGGTGGTGGCCTATGGGCTGATCCTGCCGCTGGCGGTGCTTGAGGCGCCGCTCAACGGGTGCCTGAACCTCCACGGCTCGCTGCTGCCGCGCTGGCGCGGCGCGGCGCCGATCCAGCGCGCGGTGATGGCGGGCGATGCCCGCACCGGCGTCATGGTGATGCGGATGGACGAGGGGCTCGATACCGGTCCCGTCGGGCTGGTCGACGAGATGGCGATCGGGCCGGACATGACCTCGGGCGAGCTGCATGACCGGATGATGCTGGTCGGCGCCGATCTCATGGCGCGGGCGCTCGAAGCGCTCGACCGGGGGAGCCTGCACTTCACGCCGCAGGCCGAGGCGGGCGTGACCTATGCGAAAAAGATCGAGAAGGCCGAGGCGCGGATCGACTGGTCGCGGCCGGCGGCGGAGGTTCATAACCTGATCCGCGGGCTGTCGCCGTTTCCGGGGGCGTTCTTCACGATCAAGCTCGGCGATGCCGAGGTGCGGGTGAAGGCGCTGCGCTCGACGCTGGCCGATGGTTCGGGCGCGCCGGGCACGCTGATCGGCGATGGCCTGACCATTGCGTGCGGGACGGGGGCGGTGCGGCTGACGCAGGTGCAGCGCGAGGGCAAGGGCGCGATGGATGCGGCCTCGTTCCTGCGCGGCGCGGGGCCGCTGCCCTCAGCGGTTCTTTAGGCCAGTCGCGACGAACAGGTTCACCGTTTCGAGCACCTCGCCGGCGCGCTGGGTGCGGGACGCCGTGCCAAGCGGGCGGACGCTGTCGAACAGGAGTTCCACTGACGCCTGATCGCCCGGTGTCACCACCAGCGCGGGCTGGGTTTTCAGCGCCGGATCGAGCGGCGGGCGGAAGACGTAGCGGTAGTCCTCGGTGATCTGCCAGACCGGCCAGTCGTCGCCGGCGAACTTCGCGTAGGTGGCGAGTTCGGCTGCGAGCCCGTAATTGCCGGCCGAGGCGATCCAGGTCGCGCCATTGGCTTTGCCGAGGGCTGCGGCGTCGGCATAGAGGCCGGACCAGCCGCGCATGTCGCGGGTGCGGTCGATCGTCTGCACGATGGACCACGGCTGCCACACGGCCTGCACGTAGATCAGCACGGTGAGGATCAGCCCGATGGGCACCTGCGCCCAGCGGAACACGGCGAGCAGGCCGGCGAAGAAGCCGTTGCGCGGCCGCAGGTGCACCGCGGCCCATGCGCCGACCAGCGACAGCATGGGCCAGGCGACGACCGGCCAGTTCGCTTCGACCCGGAAGCGGATGCAGTAGTAGGTGAAGTAGATCAGGATCGGCGCGGCGGTGAAGAGCGGCAGCGCGAGGTTGGCGCGGTTCGACAGGTCGCTGCGCCGGACGTACAGCACCGTGCCGATGACCACGAAGATGAAGAGGAAGACGCCGGTCGCCAGCGCCTGCCCGCCGATGAAATCGAGGAAGTTGGCGGTGAACGAGCCGAAGTTCAGCCCGTAGGTGTCAAAGCGCTGGCCCTGGAAGGCGATGCTGACCCAGTCGTGCTGGGCGTTCCAGATGAAGTTGGGGGCGAAGACGAGGAGCGCCAGCGCGCCGCCGCCCCAGACCTGCCAGTGCCTGAGCCAGCCCCGCCGCTCGCGGCTGGTGAGGAGGTAGAGGACGAACCCGATGCCGAGGAAGCCGACAGTGTATTTGCTGAGGAGGCCGAGGCCCGCGAAGGCGCCGGCGAGCAGCCACCAGTTGGCATTGCGGCGGGCGACGAACTCGGCGACAGCCCAGATCGAGAGGGCCCAGAACATCACCGCGGGCGCGTCGGGGGCGGCAATGAAGAGCAGGCCCGCGGCGACCGTGACATTGAACCAGATGACGGCAATGCCGGCGGTCCTGAGGTCGAACAGAATCTGGCCGGTGCGATAGACGGCGAGCGAGGTGATGCCAGAGGCGAGCACGGGCACGAGCCGCACCCCGAGCTCGTTTTCGCCGACGAGCGCGCGGCCGAGCGCCACGACCCAGGCGACCATCGGGGGGTGGTCGTAGTAGCCAAAGCCCGGCCAGAATGACCACAGCGCGTAGTAGGCCTCGTCGCGCACCAGCCCGACGTTTCCGGCGACGAACAGCCGGACCGCCAGCATGGCGAGGACGAAAAGCAGGACGGCCCACGGCCTCAGCCAGATCGGCAGATCGCGGGAGGTGTGGGCGTCGGTCATCGGGGATGAGCTATAACCGACCTCGCCGCCCGGTCAACCAGCCGGTGGACAGGTGCGGCGACAGCGCTGTAAGAGCCCGGCCATGCCCCGCTACAAGCTCATCATCGAATACGACGGCGGCCCGTTCTGCGGGTGGCAGCGGCAGGCCGACCTGATGTCGGTGCAGCAGGCGCTGGAAGAGGCGATCACGGCCTTCTCGGGCGAGACCGTGGTCATCCAGGCGGCGGGGCGCACCGACGCGGGTGTGCATGCGCTGGGGCAGGTTGTCAGCTTCGATCTCACGACCAACCGCGACCCGTTCAAGGTGCGCGAGGCGCTGAACTATCATCTGAAGCCGCGGCCCATTGCGGTGGTGCATGCCGAAGCGGTTGCCGACGATTTCGAGGCGCGCTTTTCGGCGCTGGCGCGGCACTATGAGTATCGCATCCTCAACCGCCGCGCCCGTCCGGCGCTCGATGACGGCAAGGTCTGGCATGTGCCGGTGCGGCTCGATGCCGAGATGATGCACGAGGCGGCGCAACTGATCCTCGGCAAGCACGATTTCACGACGTTCCGGGCGGCCGAGTGCCAGGCGAAATCGCCGGTCAAGACGCTCGACCGGCTGGATGTGTCACGCCAGCTCGACATGGTGATCGTGACGGCGGGCGCGCGCAGCTTCCTGCACCATCAGGTGCGCTCGATCGTGGGGTCGTTGAAGCTGGTCGGCGAGGGGCGCTGGAGCCCGCGCGATTTCCGCGCCGCGCTCGACGCGCGCGACCGCTCGCGCTGCGGCACACTGGCGCCGTCAACCGGGCTCTACCTCACACGGGTGGATTACTGAGTCCTGCGGCTTCGAGATCGGCCGGCGAGATCGGGAACATGCCCATCACGACGAACAGGCCGATGAGCACGCCTGCCGCCTGAGCGATCAGCAGGATGACGATCTGCGCCGGCGCGAGGGTGACGATAGACCGCGCGATGCTCACCTGCAGCCACAGGCCGACCACGGTGGTGGCGATCAGCACCAGCGAACCGAGGCCGGCGAAACTCAGCGCGAGGAAAACCAGCGACGCCCAGAACGTCGCCCAGTTGTCGGCGACGAGGTAGTGAATGAACCCGTCCGAGCGCTTGAACTGCCTGAGGACAATCGCCGTCACGCCGATCTGCGTGGCGAACAGGATGACGTTGCTGGCGACGGCCTCGAAGACCGATCCGCCTCCGGCGCCCACGAGGCCCGACACCAGCGCGCCGATGGCCGTGAGCGCGAGGACGGCGATGAAGCTACCCACGAGGCCGCGCTGGCTGAAATCGAAGTACCGCGCGGCGGTCTTGTCGCCGGTCAGCAGCGCGAGAACACCGCGGCCGGCGGTGGTCATCTCCTCGATGATGGTCGTGTTGCTGGCCAAGTGCCCGGATTCCATTGTCGTCCGGCGCAGGGAGCGGGCCGGACGGCATGCATGTAGAGGCGAAGCCCGCGCGCGACAAGCGCAGCGCGCGTCAAAGTCGTTCCGAAGGTCGTCCCCGGCGGCGGCTCTAGCCGGAATAGGCCCGCAAAAACGCCGCGTAGAGGCTGGTCAGCGCCTCAAGGTCGGCGAGCTTGATGTGCTCATCCACCTTGTGCATCGAGGGGCCGGGCAGGCCGCATTCGACCACCGGACAGTATCCGGCGATGAAGCGGGCATCGGACGTGCCGCCGCCGGTCGACTGTTCGGGCTTGCTGCCGGTGACTTGTTCGATAGTGCGCAGCAGCACATCGAGGCCACCGCCGGGCGGGCTGAGGAACGAGTGCGACGGACGCGGCAGCGGCTCGAACAGAATCTCGCAGCCGGCGGCGTCGACGGTGGCGAGCCGCTCGCGCACCCAGGCGTCGAGCTTTGCCGGGGTCCAGGTGTCGTTAAACCTGACGTTGAACCGGGCCGTGCCCCGGCTCGGAATGACGTTGCTGGTTTCGTTGCCCACGTCGATGGTGGTGAATTCGAGGTTCGAGGGCGGGAAATGCGCGGTGCCCGCATCGAGCGGCACGGCCTTCAGCGCGGTGACGCAGGCGGCGAGGACCGGCAGCGGATTGCGCGCCCGGTCGGGATAGGCGACGTGGCCCTGCACGCCCGTCACGGTGAGGCGGCCCGAGAACGAGCCGCGCCGCCCGACCTTGATACTGTCGCCGACGTGCGCCGTGGCGCTCGGCTCACCGACAATCGCGAAATCGAACTTCTCGCCCCGCTCGTCGGCCCAGGCCATGAGCTTGTCGATGCCGTTGACGGAATCCTGCTCTTCATCGTTGGTGATGGCGATCGAGATGCGCCCGGCGGTATCGCCGGTTCGCGCCAGAGCGCCGATGAAAGCGGCGATGCCGCTCTTCATGTCGGCGGCGCCGCGCCCATAGATCAGCCCGTCCTCGATGGTGGCCGAGAACGGGTCGTGCCGCCAGCCTTCGCCGGGCGGCACGACATCGGTGTGGCCGCAGAACAGGAGGTGCCTGCCGCCGGAGCCGCGGGTCGCGAACAGGTTGTCGACGGGATACGACCCGTCGCCTTCGAATTTTACGCGCGTGACGGTGAAGCCGAGCGGGGTGAGCGCCTGCTCGAGGACATCGAAGACCCCCGCTTCCACCGGCGTCACCGACGGCCGGCGGATGAGGTTCTGGAGAAGAGTGACGGGATCGCCCGCGTTAGAGTTGACCGGCATGTCCCGTCTTTCGTGGTTTAGGCCGTGGCCGCTGCGGTGTCGCCGAGCGGATCGGGGCCGTACTGGTTGGGGCCCGTCGTTCCCTTGAGGAAGCCGAGCACGACCAGCAGGTAAATGCCCCAGACAAGGATGACGAGGCTGGCAGCCTCGATGAGGAACCCGCCGACGTTCAGAATCTCAAGCAGGCCGAGGAGCAGCCAGAGCGCCATGAAGGCGATCACGTCGACGCCAGAAGAATCGCGGTCCCGTCGGCGCTTGACGCCGATCGCGGTGAGCGGCCAGGCCATGAGCAGAGTGAGAAGGAAGCTCGCCAAGGGCGCAAGCTTCCATTCAGTGCTGGTGAAGGTGCGCTCGGGCTGGCCGGGTGCCTGAACCGTGCCGGTGATCGTGGTCGCCTGGGAAAAACCAAGGCCGATCAGCAGGAAGCCGATCAGTGCAAAAGCGATGAAAAGCGCAAGCGAAGCAAGCCAGAACTGCTTCCTTGGAATGCGGCCATCAAGACGAAGAAGCAGAGATGAGAGAGGCATGGTGCATCCGGCGATGGCAATCCGTCGAAGCCGGACGCTAATCTCGAATGTTTCCCCGAGTAAAGCGCTGCGTTGGAGTCAGCGACATCGGGCGGCGTGTTCGCCACCCGATGCGCAGTCTCAGGGTTTGAATCAGTCGCGCAGCAGGTCGTTGACCGAGGTCTTGGAGCGGGTCTGCTCGTCGACGCGCTTGACGATCACGGCGCAGTAGAGGTTCGGGCCCGGCTGGCCGTTCGGTAGCGGCTTGCCCGGGAGGCTCCCCGAGACGACGACGGAGTAGGGCGGCACCTTGCCGATGAAGATTTCGCCCGTCGCGCGGTCGATGATCTTGGTCGAGGCGCCGATGAAGACGCCCATCGAGATCACCGAACCGGTGCCGACGACGACGCCTTCCACCACTTCGGAGCGCGCGCCGACAAAGCAGTTGTCCTCGATGATGGTCGGGCCGGCCTGCATCGGCTCCAGCACGCCGCCGATGCCAACGCCGCCGGAGAGGTGCACGTTCTTGCCGATCTGCGCGCAGCTGCCGACGGTGGCCCAGGTGTCGACCATCGTGCCTTCGTCGACATAGGCGCCGAGGTTCACGAAGCTGGGCATCAGGATGACGTTTTTCGCGATGAACGCCGACTGGCGGACCACCGCGCCGGGGACGGCCCGGAAACCGGCCGCGCGGAACTCGGTCTCGCCCCAGTTCTGGAACTTCAGCGGCACCTTGTCCCACCAGTTCGCGCCGCCCGGGCCGGGCATGACCGTGTTGTCGTTGAGCCTGAAGCTCAGCAGCACGGCCTTTTTCAGCCACTGGTTGACCGTCCAGTTGCCATCGGCCTGCCGTTCGGCCACGCGGGCCTTGCCGCTGTCGAGCAGGTTGAGCGCCGTGTTGACGGCGTCGCGCACCGCGCCGGCCGTCGCGTTGTTGACGCTGGCGCGCGCTTCGAACGCGTCTTCGATGGTCTTCTGGAGGTCGGCGGTGGACATATGGATATTCCCTCTGGATGCGGGCCGGACATTTACCGCCATGCCCCGGCGAGTCAACGGCACCGATCCTTAACTCTGCCGTTCTAGCGTTACCGTTCAACGGAGAGCCAGATGGCGAGACGCGTAAAGACGCCGTTGCGCACCTCGGTCGAGGACGTCGCGACATCCCAGAAAGTCCCACAGACCCCGCAGACGGAATCGCCGACCTATCGGCTGGCCTATGCGGACGAGGAGTTCCTCACCTCCGAGGATACCCGCGGCATCCGCTTCCAGCTTGAGTATCTCAAGTGCGAGTTCCGCCTGCGCGAGCGCGGCATCAACTCGACCATCGTGCTGTTCGGCGGGGCGCGCATTCCGGAGCCGGGCAAGGCCGCGTGGGCGGCGCGCAACGAGACGCAGAAGCGCAACCTCGAGAAAAGCTCGCGATTCTACACCGAGGCGCGCCGCTTCGCGCAGTATGCCTCGCTGACCAGCCGGACGCTGAACTTCAAGGATTACGTGGTGGTCACCGGCGGCGGGCCGGGGGTGATGGAGGCGGGCAATCGCGGCGCCTGCGATATCGGCGCGCCGTCCATCGGCATGAATATCGTCTTGCCGCACGAGCAGGCGCCGAACCCGTATGTGACGCCGGACCTGTGCTTCAACTTCCACTATTTTGCGACGCGCAAGATCCACCTCGTGCTGCGCTCGCGGGCGCTGGCGATCTTTCCGGGCGGGTTCGGCACGCTCGATGAGTTCTTCGAGGTGCTGACGCTGATCCAGACCGGCCGCATGGAGCGCATTCCGCTGCTGCTGTTCGGCAAGGATTTCTGGGACCGGGCGCTGAACCTGAAGGTGCTGGAGGAAGAGGGCACGATCTCGCCCGGCGATACGGACCTGTTCACCAAGGTCGATACCGCCGAGGAAGGCTGGGAGATCGTGCGCAGGCACTACAACCTGCCGCGGGTCGAGCTGGAGGCGTAGCGGGGGCTCCCCGCTACGGCAGTTTCGTCAGGAAGCTGGCGAGGTTGGCGGTGACGTGGTGGACGTGCGGGCCGCCGGTCTGCTCGAGCTCCCAGGCTTCGACGAGATCGTGGGTGAACTGTTCGCCGGCGATCACCTGCACGGTGCTCATGCCGACGGCGTGCGGGACGACGAGGTTCTTTTCGAGATCGTCGAACATGGCGGCGTGGCTCGGATCGATGCCGTTGCGCTCAAAGAAGGCGGTGTAGGCCTCGGCGTGCGGCTTGGGCTTGAAGCTCATGGCGCGAATGTCGAACACGTCCTCGAACAGGCCGTCGGCATGGCCGAGCCGGCCGAGCACCGAATTGGCGTGGCCGACATCGCCGTTGGTGAGGATGAACTTGCGGCCCGGCAGCGCCCGGATGGCGTCGAGCAGCGCTCCGTTCGCCTCGACCGGCGAATAGTCGATGTTGTGCACGGTCCGGAGGAAATGATCCGGGTCGATGTCGTGCAGGTGCATCAGCCCGTTCAGGGTGGTGCCGAAATCCCGGTAATATTCCTTCTGCAGGGTGCGCGCCGCGACCATGTCGAGGCTGGTGACCTGCATCATGTACTGGGTCATCAGGCGGTCGATCTGCGCGAACAGGTTGCACTCACGCGGGTAGAGCGTGTTGTCGAGATCGAAGACCCAGTCGGTGACATGCGCCAGCGAGGGGGCGGGGAGGCTTTGAGAAATCATGGCCCCAGCATGCCACAAAGCGCCGCTCATGCCCACTGCGCGCGGCCGGTGGTGACATGCATTCGGCACAGGTCTGCCAGACAATCAATCACTTGATTGAGACGCGACGGAGGCGTATGCCGTCTCGCTTCGAAGCGAGGACGCCGCAAATGGATGCCGCCGTCACCAGACAGCGCGAATCGACCGACGAACGCCGCAGGGCGATCGCCGCGGCGGCGCGCGCGCTGATCGTCGAGAAGGGGTTCGAGGGCCTGCGGACGCGCGATATCGCCGAGCGCGTGGGGATCAATATCGCAACGCTCCACTATCATGTGCCCACGAAGGAGGCGCTGATCGCGCTCGTCTCCGAGACCATGGCGGCCGAGTTTCGCGCTCAGACGCTGGCGCGGCCGCGATCACACCTGTCGCCGGCCGAGCAACTCGAGCACGAGTTCTACGATTTCGAAGAGATGATGACCGAACGGAAGGAACTGATCGGCCTCCTCTCCGAGATGATGGAGCGGTCGCGCCGCGACCCGGCAGTGGCCGCGGGCGTCAAGCCGCTGCTGCGCAAGTGGCGCGAGCTGATCACGGCCATCCTTGCGGCCGGCAAGGCGGACGGTACGTTCCGGCCCGATCTCGACCCTGTGCCAGCGGCGCAGATGCTGACCGGCGCGATGATCGGCTTCTGCCGCGGCTGTGGGGAAGGGCCGAGCGGTTTCGCCGCGCTCACCGCCGAACTGCGCCGCGCGGTGCGCAATCCAAGTTCTGAATTGTCGAAATAGGCGGCTGCCGCGCGCCAAGGGCGCAGTGGCCGCACAAGGAGTAAGCCTAGATGTCCCAGTCGTTCCACGTTCCCAAGAGCAAGGCGGACGCCGATCCGCGCCGCTGGCCGGCGCTGATCGTGCTGCTGCTCGCAAGTTTCATGAACCTGCTCGACGTCACCATCGTGAACGTCGCGCTGCCGAGCCTGCAGGAAAATCTCGGGGCCGAAGCCAGCCAGATCGAGTGGGTGATCGCCGCCTATGTGCTGGCCTTCGCGCTGGGTCTGCTGCCGTTCGGGCGACTGGGCGACATCGTCGGGCGCACCCGCATGTTCCTCATCGGCGTGTCGGCCTTCACCATTGCCTCAGCGCTGTGCGGCCTTTCGCCGAACATCGAGACGCTGATCGCCGCCCGCGTATTGCAGGGGCTCTCGGCCGCGATGATGACGCCGCAGGTTCTCGCCATCGCGCAGGTGACCTTCCCGCCCGAGGAAAAGGGGCTGGCCTTCTCGCTGTTCGGCCTGAGCTCGGGTCTTGCCTCCGTCGCCGGCCCGATCGCCGGCGGGCTGCTGATCGGCGGGGACCTGTGGGGCTTGGACTGGCGGCCGATCTTCCTCGTCAACATCCCCGTCGGCATTCTCGCGGTGGTGGCGGGCTGGTTCCTCATCCCCCGCACGCCTGGCCACCCGTCGTTGCGGAACGACTATGTCGGCATTGGGCTGTTCGCGCTTGCCACGGTGCTCGTGGTCTTCCCGCTGATCGAGGGCCGCACCTACGGCTGGCCGGTCTGGGCCTGGGCGATGATGGCGGGTTCGGTGGTGGTGGGCGGGCTGTTCATCCTGTGGCAGCGCCGCCGCGACTCCCTGGGGGAGCCGCAACTGCTCAATTTCAGCCTCATCTCCAACGGCAACTACCTGCTTGGGTTGCTCATCACCATGATCTTCGCCTCGGGCATACCGGGCATGTTCATGGTGATCTCGCTGCTGCTGCAATCGGGTTATGGCTTCACCCCGCTCGAATCGGGGCTGACCAACACGCCGTTCTCGGTTGGCGTGCTGGCGGTGTCGCTGCTCGCCGGACGGTTCGGGCAGAGCTACCTGCGCACCCGGCTTGGGATCGGCGCGGCGATGCTGGTCATCGGCCTTGGCTGGCTGCACCTGATCATCGGGGGGCTGGGAGACTCGATCAACCACTGGACCTTCCTGCCGCCGCTGTTCATGGCCGGTATCGGCCTTGGCCTCGGCTTCTCAGGGCTGTTCCAGGCGGTGCTGGCCGGCGTGCCGCCGCGCGACGCGGGGGCCGGGTCGGGGGCGCTGCAGGCGTTCCAGCAGGTCGGCGGCGCGGTCGGCGTGGCGCTGGTGGGCGAGCTGTTCTTCACCAGCCTTGCCGGAAGTTTTTCGTCGGGCAGCACGCCGCACCAGGCGTTCGCCGGTGCCGCCAGCCTCGCCACGACCTATCAGGTCGTGTCGTTCGCGCTGGTCGTGCTGCTGGTGCCGTTCCTCAAGGTCGGGGCGCCGGGGGGCGGGCGCACGGCTGCGGCACCTGCCGCCGCGGAGGCCTGAGCGGGTAACAAAAAGGGCGCCCCGCGGGGCGCCCTTGAATTGTCTGCGCCGGCGTTCCGCTCAGCGGACGATCAGCGTGCCGGCGCCGTGTTCGGTGAAGAGCTCGACGAGAACCACATGCGGGGTCTTGCCGTTGAGGATCACCACGCCCTCGACGCCGTTTTCCAGCGCTTCGAGGCAGGTCTCGACCTTGGGGATCATGCCGCCCGAAATGGTGCCGTCGGCGATCAGGGCGCGCGCGTCGCGCACCGTCAGCTCGGGGATGAGCTTCTTGTTGGCATCGAGCACGCCGTCGACGTCGGTGAGGAACAGCAGGCGCTTGGCGCCGAGCGAACCGGCGATGGCGCCCGCGAACGTATCGGCGTTGATGTTGTAGGTCGCGCCGTCACGGCCGGGGGCCACCGGGGCGATGACCGGGATCATCTCCGAGCGCGCCAGCGTGTCGAGCAGCGTGCGGTCGACTTCGACCGGTTCGCCCACAAAGCCCAGATCGAGCACCTTCTCGATGTTGGAGCCGGGGTCCTTCCAGGTCTTGTGCGCCTTGCGCGCGAAGACCATGTTGCCGTCCTTGCCGCACAGCCCGATGGCCCATTCGCCTTCGGCGTTGATGAGCGCCACGATTTCCTTGTTGATGGAGCCGGCGAGCACCATCTCCACGACTTCCATCGTGCGCTGGTCGGTGACGCGAAGCCCGCCCTCGAACTTGCTCTCGATGCCGAGGTTCTTCAGCATCGAGGCGATCTGCGGTCCGCCGCCATGCACCACGATCGGGTTGACGCGCGACTGCTTGAGCAGCGCGATGTCGCGGGCAAACGCCCGGCCCAGCTCCAGGTCGCCCATGGCATGGCCGCCGTACTTCACGACGACGGTCTTGCCCTCGTACCGCTGCATGTACGGCAGCGCCTGCGACAGGACGGCGGCATCGCGGGTAAAGCTCTCGAGTGTCGGCATGGCGCGTTTCGTATCCATTGTCCGCGGAGTCCTATAACGCATTGAATCGGGCGGGAAAGCCGTATTCCCGCTGGGGCCCTGCATCAAGCCAAAGATTCGGGGGATATCAAGATTGGTGCCTCCGGTGATCGTTTCGTGAGCGGCTAGGCGGCGCTGTCGGGGCGCGATAGAACGTTGGCAATGGCTGGTACTGCTTCTGAAGTGACGGACCTCTTGTCCCGCGTGGCGCTGCGTGATCGCGCCGCGTTCCGGGAGCTATACGCCCGCACCAGCGCGAAACTATTCGGCGTGTGCCTGCGTATCTTGAACGACCGGGCAGAGGCCGAAGAGGCGCTGCAGGAAATTTTCGTCAAGATCTGGCAGCGCGCCGACCGGTACGTCGCCAGCACCTATAGTCCCATCAGCTGGCTGGTGGCCGTCGCTCGCAACCACTGTCTCGACCTGCTGCGCGGCCGCAAGCCCACCACCGAGGACATCGATCTGGCCGAGGGTATCGCCGATGGCGCTCCCGATCCGGAACAGGCGGCGATGGCGACCGGCGAGCGCGCCCGGATCGATGGGTGTCTCGATGCGCTCGAGGCGGGCCGGGCGGACGCGGTGCGGGGCGCCTATCTCGAAGGCCTGAGTTACGAGCAACTGGCGGAGCGCCACAATGTTCCGCTCAACACGATGCGAACCTGGCTGCGCCGCAGCCTGTTGAAACTGAGGAATTGCCTGTCGGCATGAGCACGGACGACAACATCGGCGGAATGGACGAGGGCAGCGCGCTCGTCGCCGAGTTCGCGCTTGGCGTGCTGCCGGCGGCCGAGCACGCGGCCGCGGCCCAGCGCATTGCCGCCGATCCGCGCCTGCAGCGCGAACTCCTGATCTGGCAGAGCCGCCTCGCGAGTCTCGATGAGCAGTTCGTGGAGCAGGCCCCGCCCGCGACCGTCTGGAGCCGGGTGGAGGCCAGGCTGTTTCCGGCCGCGCCGGGTGCCGGCAGGGCAGGCCTGTGGGACAGTCTCGCCTTCTGGCGCACCCTTGCTGTGGGCGGGCTGGCCGTGGCGGTTGCTGCCGTCGGTTTCAACCTCATGCAGCCGCGCCAGCTCTCGCCGCAGGAGTTCGGCCAGCAACTCGTTGCCGCCATTCAGTCCAACGAAGGCAGCGGCGTCGAGTTCGTGGCGCTCTACGACACCGCGACAGGCAGGGTGCGGCTCACCTCGCTTTCCGGCGAAGTGGCAGCCGATCGCGATCTTGAGCTCTGGTACATCAGGGGCGAGGAGCCCGCGGTTTCGATGGGCGTGATCCCGGTCAACCAGCGCACCGAGATTGACCTCAATGCCGACGCGAAGAGCAAGTTCGCCGAAGGCACGGTGCTCGCCATCACCCTTGAACAGAAGGGCGGCTCGCCCACTGGCAAGGCGCAGGGCCCGATCGTCGCCGTCGGCAAGGCCATTGCCATCTAGAGACGCCCGTATCGGCCTGATTGAACGGCCCACCATTCGTGCGCCGTTGTTGTTTGGGACAGCCGCACCGGCCTCGCGCGGGCATACGTAACCGGCCGATGACAAGTTTCAGCGCGGCACAGAAATATACCGGTCCCGCGCCGGAAACTCGCCGGCGAAACCCTTCGTAACTACGCCTGTCATCGCAAACATGCGGACACCCAGACAGGAAGGAACTCCCCCCAATGACCCAGTTCTCGCTGCGCGCTCTCGCGATCTCCGCCATCATCGGCGTCTCTGCGATTTCCGGCGCCGCCTTTGCCGAAAACCCGATGGTCGGCGGCGCCGCGATGTTCGAAAACAAGGACATCATCGACAACGCCGTGAACTCGCCCGACCACACCACGCTCGTCGCCGCCGTCAAGGCCGCGGGCCTTGTCGAGACGCTGAAGGGTGAGGGCCCGTTCACGGTCCTGGCGCCCGTCAACGCCGCCTTCGACGCACTGCCGGCCGGTACGGTCGAGAACCTGCTGAAGCCCGAGAACAAGGACATGCTGGTGAAAATCCTCACCTGCCATGTGATCGCGGCCAAGGCGCTCGCCGCCGACATCACCAAGATGGCTGCCGATGACGGCGGCACGCACGAAGTGACAACGGTCGGCGGCTGCAAGCTGTGGCTCAAGGCGGACGGCGGCAAGGTGACCATCACCGACGAAGCCGGTGGCGTCGCCAACGTGACCATCGCTGACGTGATCCAGTCGAACGGCGTCATCCACGTCATCGACAAGGTGCTGCTGCCCAAGATGTAAGGCGGACACTTCCAATTGAGATGCAGGCGATCCGTCCCCGGATTAGAGTGCCTGCACCTCGGCCCCGCGCCGTGCCGCCACGGCGCGGGGCTCTTGCACCGGAGGAAGCTGAAATGGCCCTGTCCCGACGCACATTCCTGTTTGGCTCAACTGCCGTCGCCGGCCTTGGCGCGCTGGCCCTTGGCATGCGCGACATGCCCGTGAGCCGCGCCGCCGAAGGCACGTTCGAAGTGACCAAGACGGACGCCGAATGGCGCGCGCTGCTCGGCGATGAATCCTACAACGTGATGCGCGAGGAGGGGACGGAGTACCCCGGCACCTCGCCGCTGCTCGAGGAGCATCGCGCCGGTACGTTTACCTGCAAGGGCTGCGCGCTGCCGCTGTTCGACGCCTCGACCAAGTACGAGAGCGGCACCGGCTGGCCGAGCTTCTGGAAACCGCTCGACAAGGCGGTGGGCGAGTCGACCGACCACCTCCTCGGCTATGCGCGCACCGAGGTGCATTGCAGCCGCTGCGGCGGCCACCTCGGTCACGTCTTCGACGACGGCCCCCCGCCGACCGGCCTGCGCTATTGCATGAACGGGGTGTCGCTCAGCTTCGTTCCGGCTGCGTAGCTTCCTGGGTCTTGCGGCGAAGGGCGAAGCGCGCCATTTCTTCTCCGCCATGAAGCTCACGATCATCCAGACCGGCGAAGTCCCGGCGCCGCTCCGCGACCGGTTCGGGCCCTATCCCAACATGTTTCACCGCATGTTCGAGGAAGCGGGGCACGCGTTCACCTACGAGACGGCGGCCGTGTTCGACGGCGCGCCGTTCCCCGATCCGGAACAGCTTGAAGGCATCGTCATCACCGGCTCGCCGGCCGGCGTTTATGACAGCCATCTGTCGTGGATGGAGCCGCTGCGCACGTTCATCCGTGGCGCCTATGCGGCCAAAACCCCGATGCTGGGCGTCTGTTTCGGCCACCAGATCATGGCCGACGCGCTGGGCGGCGAGGTGCGCAAATCCGAGAAGGGCTGGGGGCTGGGCCGCCATGTCTACGGCGTCAGCAACCGGCCGGCGTTCGTCGGCGGCACGCTGCCGGAGTTCGCCGTCGCCTGCTCGCATCAGGACCAGGTGATCGCGCCGCCCGCCGAGGCCGAGGTGTTCCTCAGCTCGGACTTCACCCCGAATGCGGGGCTCATCTATCGCAACGGCGCGGCCATCAGCCTGCAGCCGCACCCGGAGTTCCACGACGACTACACGCTCGCCCTCGCGGAACTGCGCCGGGGCAAGGTCCCGGACGCGGTGGTGGAGTCGGCGCTGGCGTCGGTGTCGCGCGCCTCGGACAGCCGCGAAGTGGCGGGCTATCTGGGGGCGTTTCTCGGCCGTTAGCTCGCCAAAAGGGCGGCGATTTCGGCGCGCAGGGTGTCGACGCCGAACTTCGTTTCGCTCGAGGTGACGATCAGTTCGGGGTGAGCGGCGGGGCGCTTGGCAATGGCGGCCTGGGTGGCGGCGATGGTCTTGTCGAGGTCGCGCTGCAGCAGCTTGTCGCCCTTGGTGAGGACGATCTGGTAGCTCACGGCCGTCTTGTCGAGCTCGTTCATCACCGTGAGGTCGTTGGCCTTGGGGCCGTGACGGCCGTCAACGAGGACGTAGACGCGGCGCAGGTTCGGCCGGCCGGTGAGATAGGCGTGGATCAGCTTGGTCCAGGTCGCGACCTTGTCCTTGGGGGCCTGCGCAAAGCCGTAGCCGGGCATGTCGACGACGCGCAGCGGCGCATCCTCGGCTTCGAAGATGTTGAGTTCCTGTGTGCGCCCCGGCGTGTTCGAGGTGCGCGCCAGCGACACGCGGCCGGTCACCGCGTTGATCAGCGACGACTTGCCGACATTGGAGCGGCCCGCGAAGGCGATCTCCATGCGATCGGTGGGCGGCAGGTCGCCGATGCGGACACAGCCTTTGACGAACACGAAGGGCCGCGCAAAGAGCAGGCGCCCGGCTTCGATCTGTTCTGCGGAGAGTTCGGTCATAGGGGGTATCCGAAAGCGCGGCGTTCGAGCCCGCGTGAGAAGATTTCGCGCGAGAATTCGGTCCAGTTGCGGACCTTGTCGAACGCGCTGGTCGATCTGTCCTGCTTCATCAGCCCCCGGTGCATCAGCGTTGCCGGCGTCTTCAGCGCCACGCCGACCTGCGCGGCAATGGCGACGAAGCGCCGGGCGATCTGCTCCGGCGGCTGGTCGATATCGAGTTCATAGCGCACGATGGGGGCGGGCAGATAGTTCCGGCTGAGGTGGCTGCGCCACATTTCGTACCAGTGCTGCTGGCCGTCGAGCCAGCGCTCGAAATGATCGGCGTCGAGTTCGGGCTGGAAGCCGGTGGTGTCGACGTCGCGCCAGCGGTTGAGCTCGCTGCCCTTGCGCCACGAGACATAGGCGTCGATCTGCTTGCGCACGACCATCACCACCCTGAGCCCCGCATGGGACATCAGCGCGTCGAGGGCGGCGCCGGTCGGCAGGTGCTGGTCGAGCAGCCGAAAGCTCATGAAGCGCTTGCCCTGTGCCGCCGTGGCTTGTTCCAGCGCATCGAGCCAGCCGGCCGGATTGCTCCGCGCGAAGGCCGACAGGGCGGGATCGGCAGGCGTCCCGAACGGCACGCCGGAGGCGGTGCGCAGAAGCGGCCAGCCGGTCTCGTCAATGCCGGAAGCCCCGGCGGGGTCGAACACATCCAGATACGACGCGAGGCCCTCGATGTTTCTGAGGACCTCGCTGAGGTGTCGGGTGCCCGTCCGCGGCGACGCGATGAGGCAGAGGGCGTCCAATCGGCTTAGCCGGCCTTGCCGTCCGCCGGCTTGTCGGTGGCGGGCTTGGGCTTCTTCTTGAAGCTCGCGAGGATGTTGCCGAGCAGGTTCACCTCGGCGCCGTGGCGCTTCATGATGAAGTACTGCTGGGTCACCGACAGCGTGTTGTTCCACGCCCAGTAGATGACGAGGCCCGCCGGGAAGCTGCCGAGCATGAAGGTGAAGATCACCGGCATCCAGTTGAAGATCATGGCCTGAGTCGGATCCGGCGGCGGCGGATTGAGCCGCATCTGCACCCACATGGTGACGCCCATGATCAGCGGCCAGATGCCGAGGTGCATGAACGAGCCGAGGAAGGGCACGGCCATCGGATCCCAGTTGATGAGACCGAACAGGGTGAAGATGTTCGTCGGATCGGGCGCCGCGAGATCGCGGATCCAGCCGAAGAACGGCGCATGCCGCATCTCGATGGTGACGAACAGCACCTTGTAGAGCGAGAAGAAGACCGGGATCTGGATGAGCATCGGCCAGCAACCCGACAGCGGGTTGATCTTCTCTTTCTTGTACAGCGCCATCATTGCCTGCTGCTGGCCGGCGCGGTCTTCCTTGAAGCGCTCCTGGATGGACTTCATCTCAGGCTGCACCCGCCGCATCGCCGCCATCGAGGCGTAGGAGCGGTTGGCGAGCGGGAAGAACAGCGCCTTCACCAGCACCGTCACGGCGAGGATGGCGAGGCCGAAGTTGCCGAGGAGGCCGTTGAGCGTCCGGATCAGCAGGAACATCGGGTAGGTGATGAAGTGGAACCAGCCCCAGTCGATGAGCAGGTCGATGCGATCGAAGCCGTAGGTGCGGCCGTATTCGGCGATGATCGCCTCGACCTTGGCGCCGGCGAAGACAAAGCTCTTGTCCTCGGCCTTGGCGCCGGGCGCGACGACCATCGGCTCCTTGCGCACGAAACTCGACTGGTAGATGTCGAGCGCCGCGGGCTTGGTGTGCGAGAAGCGGGCGTTGACGTCAACCAGCGGCTCCGGCAGCACCACCGTCGCCCAGTACTTGTCCGTGAAGCCGAGCCAGCCGCCGTTGCTGGCAACGTCCTTCTGGCCCTGCTTGGCGAGATCCTCATAGGTCAGCTCGACGAGGTTCTCGGAGCCGAGAACGCCGAACGGGCCTTCCTGCAGGATGAAGAAGTGCGAGGTCTTCGGCGTGCCATGACGGGCGACGCGCGAGTAGGGGAACAGGGTCACCTCGGTGGTGCCGGTGTTTTCCACCGACTGCGTCACCGTGAACAGGTAGTTGGGATCGACCGAGAAGGTGCGGCGGAAAATGACGCCGGCGCCATTGTCATAGCGCAGCGTCACCGGCGTCGCGGCGGTCAGGGTCTGGTTGGCGCCTTCGAGCGTCCACTGCGTCTTGTCGTCGGGAACGCGGATGCCCGAACCGGGGGACACGGCCCAGCCCTGCTCGGCGAAGAACGCGTTGGGCACGCCGGCGGGGGTCAGCAGCGTGATTTCGGGCGAGGTCGGATCGACCGTCTCGCGGTAGCGCTTGAGCAGCAGGTCATCGAGGCGGCCGCCGACCAGATTGATCGAGCCATCGAGGGCTTCGGTGTCGATCTTGACGCGCGGCGTCGCGGCGATGGCGGCGGCACGGTCAGCAAAGCTCGCGGTGCCCGCTGCGCCGGCCACAACCGGGGTCGAGCCGTCGGCCGCGGGAGTGGCGAGGCCCTGGTCGGTCCGCTGCTGCTGCAGGTTGGCCTCAGCCTGGGCGCGCCGCTGGTTTGCCTCCATCTGCGGGCCCGCGACGAAGAATTGCCATCCGAAGAGCACGATCATGCTCAACACGATGGCGATGATCATGTTGCGGTTGTCCTGCGGCTGCATCTATGCGTCGTCCCGAGGGCCCTGGGCCCGGCTGGCGTGGATTTTCGTAGAGTGGACCTTGGCCACCGCCGAATTGATATCGGCGACCAATTGGCTGAACGGCACGCTCAGCGCCTCGCGGCGGCCGACGAGCACGTAGTCATGTCGGGGCTTGAAGCCCGATTGGCAAGCCCGTGCGGCTTCGCGGAGCCGCCGTTTGATGCGGCTGCGTTCAGGCGAGTTGCCGGTTTTCTTGGTGACAGTGTAGCCGATACCCGGCCCGTCGCCGCCGCTCTCGATCGCCTGCAATAAAAAAGCAGAGCGCCCGGCGCGGTTGCCCCGGGCGGCCCTCAGGAATTCGGTGCGCTTCAGGAGGTGCCTGAGCTTTGCCGCGGTGCCCGGCATTGCCGTCGGGCGGCCCGTATTAGGCCGACAGAACTTTGCGGCCAGCAGCGCGACGGCGGCTGAGAACCTTGCGGCCGTTCTTGGTGGCCATACGGGCGCGGAAACCGTGGCGGCGCGTGCGCACCAGATTGCTCGGCTGGAAAGTGCGTTTCATGACATCAGACCACGCCGAGCGCGGTTCCTCTAATAGTTCAGGCGTCTCGCAAGATGCTGGCCACGGCCAATGGATAACTTCCCGGGGCCGGGCAGATTGGCCGGGCTTATAGGGAATAGAGGGGGTGGAGTCAACGCAAGCGAGCGCGGCGAAACGCTCCGGCCGGGTGCTATTTCCACATGCTCCCGGGTTGCCAATGGCATCGGGTCTATTGTCTCTTCACCTTCAATGGTATTGGAGCACCGCGTCAAGCACCCGGCGGGGCGGCGGAGAGAGGCCAATTGGCGGAGCTGATCACACCCGACCTGTGCGTCATCGGGGCAGGCCTTGGCGGGCTTGCGGCGGTCGCTGAGGCCCGGGCGCTGGGGGCCAGCGTTGTTCTCGTCGAACGCGACCGGCCCGGTGGCGACAGCCTCGGCACCGGGGCCATTCCGTCGCAGGCGCTGGCGGCCGCGGGGGCGCGCGCCAGCCTGATCCGCTCGGCCGGCGCCTTCGGCATCGTTGCCGATGAGCCCAAGGTCAATTTCCGCCGCGTCCATGATTCTGTCGGTCAGGTGATTGCCGCCCTCGGCGTGCGCGACGCAGCCGCCCGCCTCGAGGCGCTCGGCGTGCAGGTCGTGCAGGGCGTGGCGCGGTTCACTGATTCCCGCACCGTTGCGGTGGGCGATGTCACCATCCGGGCCCGCCGGTTCATTGTCGCGACCGGCGCCCGTTCCGTGGTTCCCGCGATTCCCGGCCTCGACGGCGTTCCTTATTTCACCGCCGACACGATTTTCGACAACACGCGCAAGCTCACGCACCTGGTCATCATCGGCGGCGGGCCGGTGGGGCTGGAACTGGCCCAGTCCTACAACCGCCTCGGCACGCAGGTGACGGTGGTGGAAGAAGGCGAGCCGCTGGCGGGCATCGATCCCGACCTCGCCGAAGTGGCGCTGGCGCGCCTGCGTGAGGAGGGTGTCGAGATCCTGCCGCAAAGCCGCGTCGCCGCCATCCAGGCCCGCAGCCAGGGCATTGGCGTGCTCGTGAGTTCTCAGGCGGGGGAAACGGCGCTCGATGTCTCGCACATCCTCGTCGCCGGGGAGCGCGTGCCGGCCATCGACCTGCTCGATATCGAAAAGGCCGGAATCCGGCGGCGAAAGTCCGATCCGCGCTACCTGCAGCTGTCACCGGGGCTGCGCAGCACCAACCGACGCGTCTATGTCATCGGCGATGCGGCGGGCGGGCCACAGCATGGGCACCTCGCCGCCTGGCACGCCGGTCTCGCCGTTCGCAGCGCGGTGCTCGGCCAGCCCGTGCGCGCCGATGCGGGGCTTGTTCCTACGGTGATCGGCACCGATCCCGAGATCGCCCAGGTCGGTCTCACCGAGGCCGAGGCGCAAAAGCGCTACGCTGGCCGCCTGTCGGTGGTTCGCGCCTCCTACGCCGATAACGACCGGGCCCGCGTGACGCGCACCACCTACGGCGTCGCCAAGCTCTTTGTCGGGCCGGGCGGGCGAATCCTCGGGGCCGGAGTCGCCGGAGCCGGGGCTGGCGAACTGGTGGCGCTGTTCGCCTATGCGATGGCCAACGGCCTGCCGATCGGCAGCCTTGCGCGTTTCGTCGCACCGCATCCGAGCTTTGCCGCGCTGGCCCGCCAGCTTGCCGAGGAAAGCGCGCGGGGGCAGGGCGTCAGCAAGCTGCAGCAGCGGCTCGCATCGATCGTGCGTCTCCTCCCCTGAGCGTGCGCGCGCGGCTGGAAGCGACGCGCGTTTGCGGCTAATTGTTTCAGATGGCCACAGAAAACCGCGCGATGCCCGGTCCGCTTTCGGGGCTGTCCGTCAAGCTCATCGCCACCATTATCGTGGTCATCCTGGCGGTCGAAGTCGCGATCTACCTGCCGTCGGCCGCCAATTTCCGCTCCGGCTGGCTCGAAGACCGGCTGCGCGTCGGCGTCGTGGCGGCGACAGTCCTCGACGCCGTGCCCGATGTCATGTCGCTGCCGCGCACCCTGACCGACCGGCTGCTGAATTCGGCGGGCGCCATCGCCATCGTCTATCGCCGCGAGGGGCAGAGCCAGCTCATCGAACTGCAGGACGCCCCGATGCCGCGCGAGGCGGTCACCGTCGACATGCGCGATACGAGCCCGATGGCACAGATTGCCGGGGCGCTCGACACGTTGATTTCCGGCGGCAACCGGACGCTCAGAATCATCGGCGACGGCGGCGCGGGCGACGACAGCCTCGTCGAAGTGCTGATGCCCGAAGCGCCGCTGAAGGCCGAACTGCTGATCTATTCGCGCAACACGGTGCTGCTGTCGCTCATCGTCGCGGTGATGACGGCGGCGGCGCTCTACATCATCGTGCGCAACATCCTCATCGCGCCCATTCTCCGGCTGACCGGCAACATCGTGGGTTTTCGCAAGGCCCCCGAAAATGCCGCGCTGATCCTGAAGCCGACGCCCCGGCGCGATGAGCTTGGCGTGCTCGAGACCGAACTCTCCGGCATGGAACAGGACGTGTTCTCCATGTTGCGCCAGCGCCGGCACCTCGCCGATCTCGGCCTCGCCGTCGCCAAGATCAACCACGACCTGCGCAACACGCTGACCTCGGCGCAACTGCTGTCCGACCAGGTGGCCAATGTCGATGACCCCAAAGTGCAGCGGCTGGCGCCGCGGCTGGTGCATTCCATCGACAAGGCCATCGGCTTTGCCCAGTCGGTGATCGATTACGGCCGCCAGAGCACCACGCCGCCCAAGCCCGTGCCGGTCGACCTGCGTGCGCTCATCGACGAGGCGGCGCTCGATGCGCTGCTCGTCGCCCACCCCACGGTGCGGTTCACCAACAGCGTTCCGGACGACACGGTGTTGCTGGTCGATCCCGATCAGATGGCCCGGGTCTTCGTCAACCTGCTGAAGAATGCGCGCGAGGCGCTCGAATCGGTAAGCGGCGGGACGGAATCACGCATCGAGGCGACGTTCACCGAACAGCTTGATGGCGGCGCCGTGGTGTCGATTGCCGACAACGGGCCGGGCCTGCCGCCGCGGGCGCTGGAAAATCTCTTCGTCCCCTTCGAGGGCTCCGCCAAGGCCGGCGGCACCGGCCTCGGCCTCGCCATCGCACGGGAAATCGCCGAGGCGCATGGCGGTTCGATCATTCACGTACCCGTCGATGGCGGCACGCGTTTCGACGTCATCCTGCCGCCATCGGCGCGTGACGCGTGAACTTCGCGGCGACAGGTGCGACGAGCCTTGCAATGCCGCCAACCCTTCTATATGTCTCGCCCCGTTCCGCCGGACCAATCAGTCCGGCCGGCAGGCGCCCGTAGCTCAGCTGGATAGAGCACCAGACTACGAATCTGGGGGTCAGGAGTTCGAATCTCTTCGGGCGCGCCATTTCAGGCCAGAACTGAACTATCTCACCGGTCTCTCCTGTCGCGTTCGCGGCTGCGTAGAGCACGTCGCGACTGCCGGTTATCCCGGACGTTGTCGTAGCTGACTTCCACAGAAGCAAGCATCGCGCGCAGGTAGGCCTTGCGGGTCGGGGTGTCCCGGTTGGCGAGGACATCGCGCATTGCCGCGGTGAAGGCCGCAAGCTTCCCGGGATCAAGGAAGACGCTGGAGCCGGCGTCCTTCCGGGCGCGCTCGGTGTTTCACCGGCCGGGCGAAACCAGTTTCGCCTTTGGGGAAGCGGTCGAAAGGCAGCGGTATTCCAGTGGTGTATTGCGCGGAAGAGTGCCGAAACCCACCCAGCGCTACTTCGCCGTTCGCGATGCCCTGACGCTGCAGGCCAAACACGCAGGGCTTCGAGCTATTCGCGCCTGTTGGAGTCTATGCCCAAGCCTAGCGCGGGTCGATCGGGGTTGCCGGGGTGACGGCCAGGAGTTTTTCGATATAGGCCGCACCTGAGATGAGGGCAGCCTCGCCGCGGGGCCGCGCCACCACCTGCAGGCCGACGGGCAAGCCCGTTGACGTAAATCCGCACGGCATCGACAGCGCCGGCGCGGTCGTCAACGTGATCGCGTAGGCGATGGCCAGCCAATCGATATAGCTGTCGAAGCGGGTACCGGCGCACTCCTCCACATAGCGCTGCTCGATCGGGAACGGTGCGACGATGGTGGCCGGAGTGAGCAGCAGGTCATAGTCGTCGAAGAATGCCACGGTGCCGTCTATCATCGCGGCCCGCTGCTCTTCGGCGTCCAGCAGTTCGGTGGGCGTGAGGCGGAGGCCCTTCTCGACGTTCCAGATCATCTCGGGCTTCAGGAGATCCGGGTGATCCGCCAGTTTCTGGCGGTGCGAGGCTGCGTAGTGGAAGGCGCGGAGCACCTGGAAGACATCGTGGGCCTGACGAAGGTCGGGGTGGGCCTCTTCCACTATCACGCCGTCGCGTGCGAGATTCTCCGCGGCGGCGCGGCAGATGGCAGCGACTTCCGGATCGACCGGGGTAATGCCGAGATCGGCGCTGAACGCGATACGTACGGGCTTGCGCGGCCGTTGGGCGGCATTCCGGAAGGGTTCCGCAAGACGCGGCAGCGACAGCGGATCGAGCGGATGCTCGCCGCACATGGCGTCCAGCAGAAGCGCCATATCCTCGATATTGCGGGCCATAGGCCCTTCGGCACCAAGAAGGCTATCGACAAGCACGCCGTGGTCACGCGCCACTCGTCCGGGACTGGGGCGCAAGCCGACGACGCTGCAGAAGCTCGCTGGATTGCGCAGCGAACCGCCCATGTCGTTGCCGTGAGCTACCCAGGCCATGCCCGTTGCCAGAGCCACGGCCGAACCACCGGATGAACCGGAAGCCGACCGGGTACGGTCCCATGGGTTGAGTGTTGCACCAAACACTTCGTTGAACGTATTGCCGCCCGCACCGAACTCGGGAACTGCGGACTTGGCGAAGACAATGCCGCCCTCGTTCTCGATGGTCTCGACGACCAGGTTGGATCGCTTGGGCACGTTATCGGCGTAGATGGGCGAGCCAAACGTCGTCCGAACCCCAGCCACTTCCGCAAGGTCCTTGATCGGCAGCGGCAGGCCGGCGAGGCGGCCCCGCTCGGCGACCGGACGCGCCATGAGCCAGCGCGCATGATCACGGGCGCGCTCGAAGCACAGCGTCGGCAAGGCGTTCACTTTGGGATCAACTTCGGCGACGCGCGCTTCCACCGCATCCAGCAGGTCAAGAGGGGTCACCTCGCCGGATTTCAGCAGATCGACAACTGCCGCGGCCGATTGACGGGTAAGGGGCACGGAAGCAGTCATGACGGGTTTGCCTTTGAACCACAGTGAAAGCGCTAGACGCGGAAGCTCAGGGACTCTGGAAGTGTCTGCCCGCCATCGACGATGATCGACGTGCCGGTGATATAGGCGGCTTCATCAGAAGCAAGGAAAGCCACGGCGCTGGCCACCTCTTCGGTGCTGCCTAGCCGGCCGAGGGGAATGGAGTCGCACATGGAGGAGATGAAAGCCTCGGAGCGCTCGGCTGCGAGGCCCTCGGTCATTATGTTGCCGGGCTCGATGGCGTTGACGGTGATGCCGTGCCCCGCGAATTCCAGGGCCACTGTCTTGATGAGGCCGTTGATGCCCGCCTTGCTCGCCGAATAGTGAGCATGACCAGGTGACGACACCCGCGGTCCCGTGATTGAGGACATGTAGATGATCCGTCCGCTTCCGCTCTGCTTCAGTGGCTCCAATGCTGCGCGGGCGATGAGAAATGCGCCGCGCAGGTTGACGCCCAGAACCTCGTCCCATTCCTCGACGCTGATGTCATGCACCAGCGAGAACGGGTAGATTGCCGCGTTCGACACGACGATGTCGAGCCGCCCGAACCGCTCGAGCGCGAAAGCGACGGCGCGTGCCGCGCCGATTTCCGTGCTGATATCGACGTCCAGTGCGAGTCCGTGTCCGGGGCCGGTTAGGCTGGCTGCGGCAGCACTGACCAGCTCCTTGTTCCTGTCGGCAAGCACCACCATGGCCCCTTCGGCAACGAAGCGGCGCGCGATGGCGCAACCGATGCCCCGCGCTGCTCCGGTAACGATAACGGCCTTGCCGTGAAACCGGGTGGATGCAGAAGCAATGACGGCCGGCGAGGAACTTGACGAGGTGGTCATTGACTAGGCGCCAGTTCGATCAGTTTGCCGGTCCGGATGCTCTCGTCGGCGGCGAGGACTATTCGCATGCTGTCGACCGCGCGTTGCATATGGCCGGACAGGTCGCGGTCGTTGACGATGGCGTCGAGCAGGAATGCCTGCTTTCGTTCGCAAAGCTGAGTGTGGTCAAGCCGCTCGGGGACCTCGATTTCTTCGTCGCCCTCGAGGAGTTCGTTGTTTGGTCCCAGGCGGGAGTGGTGGACACGCAACGGGCGGATCTTCGAATGGGTGCTGATCTCCGAAGAGGTTGCGGAGATCGCGCCCTGGGGTGTCGGGTCTACGATGTCCGGCGAGAGTACGCTCACAGCACCACCCGGTCCCATGATGTCCTTCACGATGAAGGCCGTCTGGCTCATCATCGGCCCCCAGCCGGCCTCGTACCAGCCAACCGAGCCATCGTCGAAGATGATCTGCAACTGACCATAGTTGTACATGCCGGGCGCAATGTCGTTGCTGAGGCGAGCTCCGATAGCGTGCACGCGCAGCGGCCGGGCCTCGGTCATCGCACACATGGCGTCAACGTAGTGGACGCCGCAATCGACGATTGGCGACGAACTTTCCATCAGCGATTTGTGCCAGTTCCATGCCGGCCCGATGGATTGCTGGTTCAGGTTCATTCGCATCACCAGGGGCTTGCCCAACGTCTTGGCCAGTTGTTCCAGCCGGATCCACATCGGACTATGCGGCGGTGAAATGCCGATCATCAGCTTGCGATTGGTGCGTTGGGCCACCGCTACCAGGCGCTCGGCGTCGGCGACGGTTTGCGACATCGGCTTTTCGACGAACACGTGGGCGCCGGCTTCCATCGCCATGATCGCAAAATCGGCGTGCGTGTCGGGATAGGTGCAGACCGCCACGACGTCCGGCGTCAGCTCGGCGAGGGCAGCTGAATAGTCTGCGAAGCGCGGAACGTGATTCCATTCAGCGGGCAGATCACGTTGGGCGATACTGCGTGCGCACAGGCCGGCCAGTTCATATCCGTCGAGGCGGTCATATGCCCGGGCATGCGACATCCCCATGTGCCCCAGTCCCACTACCAATACCCTGAGCTTACCGGCCACCCGTCCCCTCCAGATCACACAAGTTCGTGGAGTCCTACGACGGATAACCTAGTTTGTAAAGGCCGCGAACTAATGGTCAAATTCACGCGAAAATATGAAATTCGTGCGTTAAAACAGCATCTTAAATCCAGGAAGCTTTCGTGACAACGGCGCCTCATCAAGGTAATTTGGCAGGGCCGCTCAAGTGGGCTCTGTGCATTTGTCAGGCTTCGGTTTAATTATCGCTCTGACGTGAATGGAGTTAGCATGAGCAACAAGCTGGAGCCGATTGCCCGGCAACTGTCGATCCGGGCTGTCATCGACGCATTTCTCCAGCATGGCGCCATCACCCGCACCCAGCTTGCTGAGCAGACCGGGCTTTCCAAGCAAACGATGTCTGAGGTGGTCCGCGAGCTTGAGGCGAACGGGTGGCTGCGAGTGGGCGGTACCGCTGCCGGCTCGGTTGGCCGGCGCGCGGTGATCTATGAGTTCGAGGAAACCGCCTGCTACGTGGTCGGTGTGGATCTGGGTGGCTCCAATATGCGGGCGGCCATCGCAACGCTGAACGGCAACATCGTCGCGGAAACGTCCGAGGTCACGGATTCGCGCGGCGGCCGGTTTGTCGTGGAACAGGTGGGCAGTGTCGTCGATCGGCTGATCTTGGCGTCTGGCGTGGAACGCAGTCGCATCGATAGCGGGGCGATCGCGGTATCGGGAGTCGTGCAACGGAGTACAGGCGCGGTGATGGTGGCCCAGAACATCCGTGGCATCAGCGACATGAACTTCATCGGCGCCATGGAGGAGCGCCTGCGAATGCCCGTTCTCGTCGAGAATGCCGTCGATATGGCGACCAAGGGTGAATTGTGGCGGGGCGGCGGCAAGGGTATCGACAATTTCGTCTTCATCGGCCACGGCGCCGGCATTGGGCTCGGCGCAGTGCTCGAAGGCCGGCTGATCAAAGGGCGAAAGGGGGCGATCGGGGAAATCTGCTTGTTGCCGATTGGCGGTGATCCCTATGACCCCCGGGAACTGGCAGCAGGGCGATTTGAAGCCGCGGTGGGCGCTGCGGGCATGGTGCGGCGCTACGAGGCCTATGGTGGCGCCACGGGAGCCACCGTCCGGGATATCTTCGCAGCTCTTGGCCAGCAGTCTGCAGCGGCCGAGGCGGTGATCGACGAGACGGCCCGGCTTGTCGCCCTTGCCGTGGCGTCTGCGTTGGCCGTGCTCGACCCGGACCTGGTCGTGATGGGCGGCAATATCGGCATCCAGCCTGAAATGGTGCGGCGGGTGAATGGGTATTTGGCCCGTTGCACGCCCCTGCAAACCAGACTGGAAGCTTCGGCACTCGGAGCGCGCGCCCAGCTCATCGGTGCTGTGAAGGCCGCAATGGAGTGTGCCTACGACAAGCTGTTCGGCGTTCGCAGTTCGGTTCCCTGACGATCTCCAACCCGCTCCCGGTATCTTTTGTCTGCGGCATTGACAAATATGATTGGGGCACGCGATCATTCGTCCGTCGAGACTCGCAGGCCCGCCTTTCGACGGGGGAGAACATGGGGCGATATATCTTCCGGCAATCGCTGTTGACGCTTGCTGTCTTGATAGCGGTGTCGATTGTCGGCTTCATTCTCCTGCGCGCTTCGGGCGATCTCGCGCTGCGCATCGCCGGCAGTGAGGCTATGGCTGACGACGTAGAGCGCATTCGCGTCAGCTACGGACTCGATCAACCTCTGCCGGTTCAATATATAAACTGGGCCTGGAATATTCTGCACGGCGACTTCGGCCGCTCGCTCTTCTTTCCGGAGCAGGTATCGACCCTGATCATTCAGCGGTTGCCGATCACCCTCGGGCTGGCGCTGCTGGGTCTGCTGCTGGCCCTCGTCATCGGGCTGCCGCTCGGCGTGCTGTCAGCTCTCCGGCCGAACGGCATCATTGATCGCGTCGTGCTGGCGGTGGCCGTGCTGGGGCAGGCGATGCCCCCCTTCTGGTTCGGCCTGCTCCTCATCATCACCTTCAGCGTCGGATTGGGATGGTTCCCTGTTTCGGGCGCCGATACCTGGCTGCATCTGGTGCTGCCGTCGACGGTGCTGGCCATAGCGGTCATGCCGACGATCATGCGTCTCACCCGTTCCGGCATGATCGACGCGCTGCGCGCCGACTATATGCGGACGGCGCGGGCCAAGGGCCTTATGCCACTGACCATGCTGATCAAGCATGCGTTGCGCAATGCACTCGTGCCGGTTGTCGCAATCGCGACCGTGCAGTTGGGGTCGATCATCGGCGGCTCGGTGGTGCTGGAGACTGTTTTCGGCATCCAGGGCCTGGGCTACCTCGCCTGGGAATCGATCAATCGTGCCGACTACGCGGTGGTGCAGGCCATCGTCCTCGTCCTCGGCGCGATCTACTGCCTGCTGACCTTCATCAGCGACGTGCTGCATGCGCTCCTCGATCCGCGGTTGCGCGACACATGAGCACTGAGTCCGCAGTCGCCAAAACTAGTGCCACGCAGTACGGGCCCGATGGGTTCGGTCGCACCGCGAAGCGATGGCTGTCCAACAGCGGCATCACCGTTGGTGGCCTGCTGCTGCTGCTCATTCTGTTCAGCACTCTCATCGGGCCCATGCTGCTGCCGCACGATGCCTTCGACCAGAGCCTCGTGCACCGGCTGAAGCCGCCAGTCTGGCAAGGCGGCAGCTTCGAGCACCTCCTCGGCACCGACCATCTGGGCCGCGACTACCTGGCGCGCCTGCTTTGGGGCGGACGCATCTCCCTCCTCATCGGCTTCTCAACCATTGTCGTCGCCGCCGTCTTCGGGACAACCATCGGCGTCCTTGCCGGCTATTTCGGCGGCACCATCGATCTTGTCGCCCGCTTCCTGATCATGGTCCGGTTGGCATTGCCTGCTGTGCTAATCGCGCTCGCTGTGGCGTTCATCGCCGGCCCATCGCTGCAACTGCTCATCATCGTCCTCGGGTTACTCCTGTGGGACCGGTTCGCCGTGGTTGCGCGCGCCACGACCCTGCAATTGCGCCACACGGAATTCGTCGTCGCCGCGCGGGCGATGGGTTGCTCGAACCTCACGATCATCCGCCGCGACATTCTTCCGAACATCGGCAGCCAGCTGATCGTCATCGGCACGGTCGAGCTCGCCAACGCGGTGCTGATCGCGGCGGCCCTGTCCTTCCTCGGGCTCGGTGTGCAGCCACCCCTGCCGGATTGGGGCCTGATGATTTCCGAAGGCAGGCAGTACCTGTTGTTCTCGCCGTACCTCATCACCTTGCCTGGCGTCGCGATGATGCTGCTCGTGCTGGCCGTGAACCTTCTCGGCGATGGCATCCGTGAAGTCACCGACCCGGAGGCGAAAGGCAGATGAGCACGCCGGACACCATCCTGTCGGTGCGAAATCTGAGTGTTCAGCTGCCGCATCGGGCCGGCCTGGTGCATGCGGTCCGCGACGTCTCGTTCGACATCCGTCGCGGCGAGACTGTGTGCGTGGTAGGCGAGAGCGGCTGCGGTAAGTCGATGACGGCCATGGCCGTGCTGAACCTGCTGCCCCGGGGGGCGCGACGCGAAGCGACCGCCATCGAGTTTCTGGGCGAGCCGATCCACACAGCGCCCGAATCACGGCTGCGGCAGTTGCGCGGCGACCGCATCGGTACGATCTTCCAGGAGCCGCTGACGGCGCTCAACCCGCTGCTCACCGTCGGTGACCAGTTGATGGAAGTCTATCGTCGGCACCGGCCGAGGCGGCAGCACGAGGCCCGTGCTCGCGCTCTCGACATGTTGGCCCAGGTTGGCATCCCCCGGCCGGTGGAGCGGCTGGGGCAGTATCCGCACCAGCTATCCGGCGGGCTTCGTCAGCGTATTGTCATCGCCATGGCGCTCATGTGTGAGCCGGCCCTGATCGTCGCAGACGAACCAACGACCGCGCTGGACGTGACCATCCAGGCGCAGATCCTTCGCTTGCTGGTTGATCTCAAGGACAAGTTCGGTGTGGCCCTGCTGCTGATCACGCACGATCTCGCGGTTGCCTCCCGGGTCGCCGACAAGGTCGTGGTGATGTATGCTGGCGAAGTCGTGGAGCAGGCCTCCACTGCAGCGTTCTTCGCAGTACCCAAGCATCCCTATGCCACCGGCCTTCTCGGTTGCCTTCCCTCGGTATCGGCCGAGCGCAGCGGTGCACCGCTGCAGGTGATTCCGGGGACGGTTCCAAGCCTTGTCGGCGGCGTCGCGGGCTGCGGATTCAGGGAGCGCTGCCGCCTCGCGCTAGCCGAGTGCCAAAGGGACATTCCGCTCGTCTCCAACAGCAGCAGAAGCGTGCGCTGCATCCGGGCCGACCTCGGAGATTCGGTATGAGCGACGCGATTGTGCTGAGCGCCGAAGGCGTGAGCAAGACCTACGCGCTGAACCCCGGGTTCGTGGGCGCGAAGCGTGAGATTCGCGCGGTCAAGGATGTGTCCCTGCAACTGCGTCAGAGCGAAGTGCTCGGCCTGATTGGAGAAAGCGGTTGCGGCAAGTCCACGCTCTCGCGCTTGCTGCTGGGGCTGGAGCGACCCTCGAGCGGGCGGGTCGAACTCGCCGGCAAGCCGATGGAGGGCCTGCGCCGCAAGGACATCGCCCGCATGCTGCAGCCGGTGTTCCAGGATCCCTATTCTTCACTGAACCCACGCGAGACGGTGGAGGAGGCGGTGTCACGCCCGCTCTGGGCGCACCGCGTTGGCAATGCGGCGACGCAGCGCCAGCGGGTGGCCGAAACCATCGATGCCGTTGGCCTGCCGCGGCGGGCGCTTTCGAGTTATCCCAGCCAGTTGTCCGGGGGGCAGCGTCAGCGGGTCGCCATCGCACGTGCGCTGATCCTGCAGCCTCGTATCCTGATCTGCGACGAGCCCACCTCGGCTCTCGATGTCTCGGTGCAGGCGCAGATACTCAATCTTCTCAACGACCTGCGTGCGGCTCAGGACATTTCGCTGATCCTGATCAGCCATAACCTGCAGGTGGTGCGTTTTCTCGCCGACCGCGTGGCCGTCATGTATTTCGGCGAGATCGTGGAGAGCGGCCCGGCCGCTACCGTGCTTGCCCAGCCGCAGCATGCCTACACCCGCCGCCTTCTGGCCTCCGCGCTCGACGTTGCGCCGGGGGCGGGGCTGCCGCCGCTCGAAGCCCTGATGGAGAGCTGAACACCGTTCCCGATGCCGCGACGTCCGGCTTCATGCGCCTACCACAACGAACGATGCGCCCCTGGCAGTCAGCGGCGCAATCGCAACAAGGAGAGAGGATACTTCATGAAGACCAGTCTCATCGCACTCGGCATCGCCGCCGCGTCCATTGCCGCAGTTGCCGGCACGCCGGCACTCGCCGGCAAGGCGGATGACACGCTCCGGATCGTCTGGAAGGAAACCGTCCCCAATATCGATCCCTACTTCAACCAGTTGCGCTCAGGCTACATCATCGCTTCGCTGACGATGGACACGCTGGTGCTGAAGAACCCCGCTACGGGCGAGTATGATCCGCTGCTGGCCACCGAGTGGGAATGGATCGACAACACCCGTATCCGCTTCAAGCTGCGCGAAGGCGTGACTTTCAACAACGGCGAGGCCTTCAACGCCGATGACGTCGTCTACACCTTCAACTTCGCCGCCAATCCAGACAACAAGATCCTGCTGCCCAACCTCAGCTTCATCAAGGAAGCCGTGAAGATCGACGACTACACCGTCGAGGTCGTGTTCAAGGAGCCGTTCCCGGCCGCGCTGGAATACATCGGCAGCATCATGGCCATATATCCCAACGAGTACCACGCCGAAGTGGGACCGGAAGGCATGGGCCGCAAGCTGGTCGGCACCGGCCCATATGAGGTCAAGGAGATCGACGGCGTCAACCGCTACCTGCTGACCCGCCGTGAGGGCTATTTTGACGCCGCCAAGGGCCAGCCGGCCATCGGCAATATCGAGATCCGCGTCGTCAACGACGAGTCGACCGAAATGCTCGAGCTGATTTCGGGCAAGGCCGACTGGATCTGGAAATACAATGCCGACCAGGTCGCCCAACTCGACGCACAGCCCAATCTAACGGCGAACCTATTTGAATCGATGCGGATGGGCTTTCTCAACTTCAACATCATCGGTGACGGCAAAGGGACGGACAATCCGGTCGCCAACGTGAAGGTGCGCCAGGCGATTGCCCATGCCATCAACAAGCAGGAACTGGTAGAGTTTCTCGTTCAGGGTGATGCCCGCGTGCTTGATACGCCGTGCTTCCCGGCCCAGATCGGGTGCAACGTCGATGCGGCGGTGAAGTACGACTACAACCCCGAGAAGGCCAAGGCGCTGCTGGCCGAAGCCGGCTATCCGGACGGTTTCTCGACTCAGGTGATCGGGGCGCGCAACTCCCAGTGGGTTGCAAAGGTGCAGGAAGATCTGGGCAAGGTCGGCATCAAGGCTGAGGCTTCGGTCATCCAGGGCGCCACCTTGGTCGACCTCTTCGGCCAGGGCGGCATTCCGATCGGCTACTGGGATTGGGGTTCCTATTCGATCATGGACGTCGCGGCGACGCTGCCGGCGTTCTTCGGCGGCAAGTCGTCGTCGGACCGCGTGGGCGACGCCGAGGTGTCGGAGTTGGTGAACTCGGCCGGCACCGAAGTGGATCCGACGAAGCGCCAGGCGCTGTACGACAAGGCCATCCAGCTCATCACCGAGCGGGCACTGACCGTGCCGATCCACTCCTTCGTCGTGCCGTACGCTTACACGGACGAACTGGACTTCACGCCGTATCCCGACGAGATGCCGCGCTTCTACTTCGCCAAGTGGAAGTAGACGTCTGATCGGCGAGCGGGCCAGCGGCCCGCTCGCCTGCCTTATGATATCGAGAATGTCGCGATGACCAACCGCACGCCGACCCATGTCCGCCACCTCGCGGGGCTCCAGGCCGAGGTCGAGATCCTCGTTGATCGGTGGGGCGTCCCACATATCTACGGCACCACCACCCACGACACGTTCTTCGGCCAGGGCTTCGCCGTGGCGCGCGACCGGCTGTGGCAGATCGATGTATGGCGCAAGCGCGGGCTTGGCCGCCTCGCAGCGGACTACGGTCCCGACTTCGTCGCTGCCGACACCGCGGCGCGCCTGCTGCTGCATCGCGGCGACATGGCGCGCGAATGGGCCGCCTATGGTCCAGAAGCGAAGAGCATGACCGAGGCCTTCGTGGCCGGCATCAATGCCTACATTGATTGGCTCGACACCAATCCCGACGCCATGCCGATCGAATTCACCCGCACCGGCACGCGACCTGCCCGGTGGCAGGCGGAAGATTGTGTGCGCATCCGCAGCCACGGTCCGATATTCAATTTCGGACGCGAGCTGGCCCGCGCCGATGTCGTCGCAGCTGTCGGGCTGGTGGGCGAGGCCGCCCGACGCCGCCCCGAACCCGAGTGGACCGTAAATCTCGCGGAGGGGATCGCGGCAGAGCCCGTGCCGCCCGAGGTCCGTACTGTCTTTGCCCTCGCGACGGGGCATCCGCAGTTCGACACCGTCGCCGAGGCCGCATCAGGCGAAGCGGGTGGCAGCAACAACTGGGCGGTGAGCGGGGCGCGCACCGACACCGGCCGTCCGATTCTCGCCAGCGATCCGCACCGGGCCCTGCATCTGCCTTCGTTGCGTTACGTCTCACACCTGTCCGGTCCAGATCTCGACGTCATTGGAGCCGGCGAGCCCGCCATTCCTGGCGTAGCCGTTGGCCACAACGCCACCAGCGCCTTCTGCTTCACCATCCATCCCGCCGACCAGTCGGACCTCTACGTCTATGAACTGAGCGCCGATGATCCGTGGCTCTATCGCCATGGCGATGGTTTTGAGCGAATGGAGGCAGTGACTGAGACCATCGCCGTCGCAGGCGAAGCGGATCACAAGGTGGACCTCATGTTCACCCGTCACGGACCAGTGCTGCATGTCGACGAGGGGCGCAAGCGGGCCTACGCGATCCGCTCGATCTGGAGCGAGACCGGGTCGGCGCCGTATCTGCAGGCGCTGCGCTACCAGCGGGTGGACAACTGGGCTTCGTTCGTCGAGGCCCGCTCCCACTGGAAATCGCCACCGGTCAATCACGTTTATGCCGACACGCATGGCGATATCGGTTGGGTGATGTCGGGCTGGATTCCGGTGCGACCGACATTCGACGGCCTGTTGCCGGTCGTAGGCGACGGCCGTGCCGAATGGGACGGCTTCATGCCCGCCGAGGCGCACCCGCGCCTGCACAATCCCGAACAGGGGTTCGTCGCCACCGCCAACGAGATGAACCTGCCCGCGGACTTTGACTACCGCCGCTACAAGCCAGGATTCGAATGGTGCGACCCCTCTCGCTACCGGGTGATCGCGGAGCAGTTGCAGCGCGACCCCTCGCACAGTCTGGCCGACAGCTGCCGGCTACAAACCAGCGTCATATCCGACACTGCGCGGCGATTGCTCCCGGTGCTGCCCGGCATACGCTCCGATGATCCGGACTTTGCAAGAGCGCGGAACTATCTCGCCGGCTGGGAAGGCGTTGTGGACGTGGACAGCGGTCCCGCCTTGCTGTTCGAACTCTGGTTCCGCCAGCACCTCATTGAGGCCGTAAGCGAAGCGCTCGCGCCCGGGGCATTCGCACATTTCGACGGCGTCGATGTTGCCCACTTCGATACGCTGCTGGTTGCTGACCTGATCGTCGCGCCGGACCAGCGCCTCGGACCTGACCCCGCTGCCCTGCGCGACGCACTCGTCGAGCAGACGCTTGTGGCCGCGTTCCGGCAGGGCATCGAACTGGCTGGGGATGCGACGGAGAACTGGCGCTGGGGAGACTTCCACCATGCTCATTTCACCCATCCGCTTGCGGGAAGGCTGCATGATGACAGCCTCAATGCGCGCCCGGTTCGAAAGGGCGGCTCGGGCCTCACTCCGAACGCAGCGGACTATCGCGTCACCGATTTCCGCATGACCGTCGGCGCATCGTTCCGCATGGTTCTTGATGTCGGGGAGTGGGATAGGGCGCTCTTCATAAACGCGCCGGGGCAATCGGGAGACCCACGGCAGCGCCACTACGACGACCACCTCGAAAGCTATGCTTGCGAGAGTTACCTCCCGCTGCTCTTTTCACGGGAGCGGATCGAGGCAGCAGTCGAATTGCGGCTGCTGCTGCGGCCGGCGGGTGCCGCCGAATGAACGCCCATGCAATCCTGATCTGGGGGAAGCAATGACCAATCCGCTCTACGATGCACTGATCGGCCGACATCGCGGGAATACGAAGACATTTCTCGAACTCGCCGACAGCGAAGACCTCAGCTTCGATGCGTTCGTCGACCTGGCCGCGCGGATTGCCACGGTACTGCTGGACCATGGCGTCAATCCCGGGGACCGGGTTGCCGTACAGGCGCCCAAGACACCGGAAGTGCTGGCGACCTATGCCGCCTGCCTGCAGATAGGCGCCATCTTCCTGCCCCTCAATACCGCCTACACCGCAGCCGAGGTCGAGTACTTCCTCACTGATGCGACGCCGCGGCTGTTCATTGTGGCGACGACGGCCGAGGTGGCCTGCAAGCCGCTCTGCGCCCGGCTCGGCATCGGCCTCTTGACGCTGGGCGCCACGCGCGACGGCACGCTGGTGACTGCCAGCACCCGCGCAGCGCCCCATCGGGAAGTGGTGCCGCGCGATCCGGAGGATCTCGCCGCGATCCTCTATACCTCGGGCACCACCGGTCGCTCCAAGGGCGCGATGCTCACGCAGCGAAACCTTCTTTCCAACGCCGAAGCGCTGGTCGAGATCTGGCGCTTCACCACTGACGACGTGCTCATCCACGCGCTGCCCATCTTCCACACACATGGGCTCTTCGTCGCCAGCAACGTCATGCTTCTCGTCGGCGGTACCATGCTGTTCCAGGCGGGCTTCAATGCCGACGCCGTGCTTGACGCCATTCCGCGGGCGAGCGTGCTGATGGGGGTGCCGACCTTCTACACCCGCCTGCTCGGTTCTGAGCGCCTGACCCGCTCCCATGTCGAGCACATGCGCCTCTTCATCTCGGGCAGCGCTCCACTGCTTGCCGAAACCCATGTCGAGTTCGAGGCGCGTACCGGCCAGCGTATCCTCGAGCGCTACGGCATGACCGAAACATCGATGACCACCTCGAACCCTTACGATGGCGAGCGCCGTGCCGGGACCGTCGGCTTCCCTCTTCCAGGCGTCACCGTTCGGGTGGCCGACAAGGATGGCGTGCAGCTGCCACCTGGGGAGACCGGCGGGCTGGAAGTCAAGGGCCCGAACGTCTTCAAAGGCTATTGGAAGATGCCCGAAAAGACCGCTTCGGAGTTCCGTTCCGACGGCCATTTCATCACCGGCGACATGGCCCGGATCGATGAAGGCGGCTACGTCCAGATCGTGGGTCGCTACAATGACATGATCATCTCGGGTGGGCTGAACGTCTACCCCAAAGAGATCGAGACCGAGATTGACGCCGTGCCGGGGGTGCTCGAAAGCGCCGTTGTCGGCGTGCCGCATCCGGATTTTGGCGAGGCCATCGTTGCCGTGATGGTAGTCGACAGTGGCTTCGACATGGCGGGTGTAGAGTCGAGGCTGGAGACACGCCTCGCTCGCTTCAAGCGCCCTCGCCACTACGCCATTGTCCCTGAGCTGCCCCGCAACGCCATGGGAAAGGTACAGAAGGCCGAGCTGCGGGAGGCCCACAAACACCAATTCACCCGGCCCAGGGACGCGCGTACCTGAAGCCATGTAGCTCCCAAAACTCGGGCATGTCTTGGCCGGGGTTTCATCGTCTGGGCTTCTTGCGATCGCTGGGGTCCTACGGAGAAAGCTCACCGCATCTCACCCGCCCTTGACGCTCGTCGCACTCCGGCACATGCGAGCCGTTGCGGGTGTAGCTCAGTGGTAGAACAGAAGTTCCCAAAAATTCGCGCCAGCGTTTTGAGTAACCAAAAGCACTTATTTTGCAATCGGTTACGACGAGTTCAGAACCACCCCAAAACTGTCGAGTCTTGCGGTAGAGTTGCACAGGAAATCGCACCGCTTTTGGTTGGCGCGATACCCGCCGCGTTCCCGAGCTTGGCGCCCGCTTTGACCTGCTGGTGGTTCAGCCGTAACCGCCGATTTGAACGGTACCAATAGCGGACCCAGCGGCTTTCAGCCGTCAGGAAATTGCGAAACTGCGTTCTAGGCAGCATCCCAGACCCTGTTCAGAACCTGAGCGGCTATCACTGCCTCATCGTCAGGAAGAAGCCGAGGAGCAGGCGCGCGTATCAGGAGTCGGGCCCGACCATCGGGTGAAGGCGGGGCCGTCGAACTCCTCGGCTGACATTGTCATTGACGGGCTGGTGACCAACTGTAGTCATCTGCCAGCCTGCGCAATCCACGCTAGTGCTCTACAAAGTCTAGCGGCTCAGGAACGTCTTTGGGGATCGGACATTCATATTGTCCGCCTACTCGCTCACGATGATCTTCCTTGGCACGCCCCAACAGATCCGGGTCGGTGTTGAGATCGATCGCCGTCGCGGCCAATACCTTGGCGGCCTGATGCTGGCTCCGGCGTCCTTCCGGGCGCGCTCGTATGCCGCCTGCGCATTCCCCTGGTCAGCCTTGAGAGTTGTGATCCGCTCCCGCAGGACCGCATCAGCTCGGGAATGCTCTCGTTGTAGAGACGCCCTCGAACGTTCCGCTATGTTGTCGGCAGTGCCGTCGACGGCGAAGCGGACCCGCAGCAGCCTCTGGGAGTGAATAGGTCTGCGGGTAGCCGGAGGCGCGAAGACGGCCTTCTCGCGCCCGCAACACCAGGCCGCTAGGTGGGCACTGCACCCGCCTGCTCGCCTAGCCACTGGACGAAAGCGTCCACGTCGCGCCGGTTCCCGGCCGCTTCGCGCCAGATCACGTGGTAGGCGGGACCGGGAACGCGGAACTGCGGCCACGGTTCGAGCAGATCGCCGCGTGCGAACTGGTCCGCCAGGGTGCGACACGGGCACACAAGGGCGCCGCCTCCGGCCAGCGCCGCTTCCAGCGCCAGATAGAAATGCGGGAAGGCGAAGATCTTCCGGCCTTGGTCGGCGAGGCCCGCTCCGGCAAGCCAGCGCTCCAGTTCACCCTTTCGGGTATCTGATACAAAAAGCCGGTGCTGGAGGATGTCAGCGGGTTGCCATAGGCGCCCCTCCGCGGCGAGCCGTGGCGAGACCGCCATCGTCAGCTCATCGGAGAAGACCTCGGCGGAGTTGAGTGGCGGCGCGACAGGCAGGTCCTGACCTGTCCGGATGACGACATCGAACGCCATGTCGCGCCAGTTGTCGCCGGTGTCGGTGTGCCGGACCTGCAGCGAAACGTCGCTGTGCTGTTCCGAAAAGTACCAGCTGCGTGGAATGAGCCAGCGTGTTGCAAGCGTCGATGGCGCGATGACGCGCAGCGGCCGCATCTGCGGGTCGTGGCGCATGTGTGCGGCCGAAGTATTCAGCGTGTCGAGAACCTCGCCAAGCGTTCGCGCCCAAGTCACGGCCTCAGGCAGCGGGCGCATCTGCTTGCGGTTGGCCTCGAACAGCGGCCGCCCAACCCATTGCTCCAGCGTCGCGATCTGCTTGCTGACGGCCCCGTGAGTTACAAACAGCTCTTCAGCTGCCTTTGTAACACTGCCAAGTCGGACGACACTTTCGAATGACAGGATCGACTTCAGCGGCGGCAGTTTTCTATTCATCTGTTCCGAAGCCTCACATATCGGCACTTATATTTCGATACACCGAGTTTGGCTTGGCTGTTAGTCTTTTAGTAGCCGGAGTGTACTTCGAAACAACTGAAAACAGACAACTCTATTTTGTTTGGATGACGTCCTGATGAATGTAGAATTCAAACGCGAAACGCGGGGTGCGGCGGCGGAGCCGTTGCTCATCAATGGCAGGACCTACCGGATCCCCAATCATCCGGTCGCCGTCGTCTGCTTCGACGGATGCGATCCGGCCTATGTCGACGCCGCGATCGCGGCCGGCGCCGCGCCGAACATCGCCCGCATGAAGGCAGAGGGATTTGACGCCATCGCGCTCGCCGCGATGCCCACCTTCACCAATCCCAACAATGTGGCCATTGCCTGTGGCGCACCGCCGGCGGTCACCGGTGTTTCCGGAAACTACTATCTCGATCGTGCGACGGGCCAGGAAGTGATGGTGGTCGATGGCCACCAGATGCGGGTCGACACGATCTTCGCGCATTTCGCGGCGGCGGGTGTCGAGGTCTCGGTGGTTACCGCCAAGGACAAGCTCCTGCGGGCGCTGGCGCGGAACATGGACGGGATCGCGCTGTCGGCGGAATCGCCCGAAGGCGCGATCGAGGTGTTGGGCGAAAGCGCCCCGCCGCCGGCCGGGGACAAGTATTCCGAGGCACTCTCGATCTACGTCCTCGATGCCGGCATCCGGTTGCTCGAGGCCGGGCGCGGCAGGGTCCTCTACCTGTCGCTGTCGGACTACGTGCAGCACAAGCATGCGCCTGAGGCCCCGGAGGCGTTGGCGTTCATGCGTGAGGTCGATGCCCGCTTCGGCCGCATTGTCGAGCTCGGCGCGACGCTGGGCATCGTTGCCGACCACGGCATGAACGACATGTCGCTGCCGGGCGGCGCCCCGCGCATCACCTATGTGCAGGATGAACTGGAAGCCCGGTTCGGCGCCGGTTCCGTTCGCGTCATCTGTCCGATCACCGATCCCTTCGTGCGTCATCACGCATCGCTGGGCGGGTTCGTCCGCGTCTACATCAGGCGGGCGGACCTTCCGGCACACCAGGTTCAGGCTGCGCTTTCCGAAATGGGCGGCGTTTCCCTGGCTCTGCTCGCTGACGAGGCATGTGCCCGGTTCGAACTGCCCCCGGAAGGCGAGGCCGACGTCGTCGTCGTCGCCGACCGCGGCGTGGCGCTTGGCGCCACCCGGGCCGAGCACGACCTGTCGGCACTGGCCGGCCAGCGCCTGCGTTCGCACGGCGGCCTCAGCGAGCAGCGGGTGCCCTTCATCCTGTCGCATCCGCTCAACGCTTCCTACCGCGCGCGGAGCGGGGCGGGGCTGCGCAACTACGACATCTTCGACTTTGCCATCAATGGAGCTGCGTCATGAACTCGACCGTCGATACAACGGATATGGGCCGTGTGGTCCTGCTCATCTGCGACGGACACCGGAACGATTTCGTTCGGGCCGACACCTGCCCGAACATGTTCGATTTCGCCTCCCGGTCGCGGCGCTTCGTCAACCACCGCGCAATCTTTCCATCGGCCACCCGTGCCAGCGCGACCTCGATCGCGACGGGGTGCTGGCCGGCCAACCATGGCCTGCACGGCAACACGATGGGTCTGCCGGACGGCGACGGCGTGCGTGTCCACGACGTTGGCGACCCGGCCTTTGTCGGCAAGCTGCGCAACGCGTTCGGCCGCACGCTGAAGGTGCCGACACTGGCGCAGCGGCTGGCTGAACTCGGCGGCGCCATCATCGCCTCGAACGTCTCGCCCGGCGCGGCCTATTTTCAGGATCCGGACAATTATGGCCATGTTGTCCACCGTGCGGGATCGTACGGCCCCGGTGGCCGCTCGCTCGGGCCCGACGAGGCGCCGGTCGTCAGCCATGACGAGGCCGGTGACGAGGACCTCGGCGAATGGTTCTGCACCGAAGTGCTGCAGCGCCGCCGCCCGCGCCTGTCCGTCCTGTGGCTCGCCAACCCCGATCACGGCATGCATGCCGGGCCGCTCGGCTCACCGACGCATCTCAACGCCGTCGCCTGCGCGGACCGCATCTTTGCGCGTGTCGAGGAGACGGTGGAAGCGCTGCGTGCCGAGGGCGAGGACATTCTCTTCCTCGTCGGGTCGGACCACGGGCAGGAGTCCGTGCGCGAGCATGTGGCGGTCGGCGCCCGGCTGGTCGAGGCCGGCCTCAAGGACGGTCCCGACAGCACAGACGTGGTGGTTGCACCACAGGGCGGGGGCGGCCTCATCTACATCGCTCCGCGTGCCGAAGCCCGCATCAACGACATTGTCGCCTATCTCAGGGCACAGCCATGGATCGGCGAGGTGTTTGCCGGCGCCGAGATGCTTCATCTCGGCCAGCGCCCGGAGAACGGCCTGAGGATTGCCTTCTCGATGTCGCGCAGCACCGAGCCGAACGAGTTCGGCGTCCCCGGTCTCATCACCGTGTGCGTCAGCGAGGAGAAGCCGGGCAAGCCGCAGGGCTTCGGCAGCCACGGCGGTCTCGGCGAATTCGAACGCCACCCCTTCCTGATCGCCAATGGCGGCGGCTTTGCTGCCGGCACCATCGAGCATGGTGTCACACGGCTGATCGACATTGCGCCTACCGTCCTGCGTCATCTCGGTCTCCCCCGGGATGGGATGGACGGTCTCGCCCTCCCGCAGAACTAACCCACCCGGAGATTTCCGAGATGAAAATGCGTCTGTTGCCAATCATGGCCGCGCTGTTCCTGAGCCAGGCAAGCCTGCCCGCGATTGCGCAGGAATACGGCGGTACGCTGCACCTCAACTGGGGCACGCTCGACACCACCGACTTCCATCGCCATACCGGCACGATCTCGCTGCCCCACTCGTTCGCCGAAACGCTGACCTCGATCTCGCGCGATGGCAGCCCGAAGGGTCTCCTCGCCGAGAGCTGGACGGTGTCCGACGATGCGCTGACCTACACGTTCAACATCCGCAAGGGCGTCAAATTCCACAACGGACGCGAGCTGACCGCGAGCGATGTCCGCCAGAACTTCGAGCGTATCCGCGACAAGGTCGAAGGCGGCTGGCTGACGACGGCGATGGAGCAGGTGGAAAGCTTCTCCACGCCTGACGACCACACCTTCGTGGTGCAGTTGAAGGTGCCGTTCAGCCCGTTTCTCAACCTCATCGCCGAGGCATGGATCCTGGCGCCGGAATCGCCGGGCTGGGACACCAATATCACGCAGCCGATCGGCACCGGCCCCTTCACTTTCGACAGCTGGACGCCGCAGCTCACGCTCAACGGCAGCAAGTTCAAGGACTATTGGATGGAGGGCAAGCCCTACCTCGATGCCGTTGTCTTCGACGTGCGTGAGGTTGCCGATTCATCGCTCGCCCTGCGCGCCGGCGACTACGAGATTTCCACGGTCCAGCTCAGCAAAGTCGACAGCATCCAGAAGGAAGGCTTTGAGATCGCCTTCCAGGGCGGCACCAGCTGGGACTTCATCTCGTTCAACAATCGCAAACCCCGGCCTCCGTTCGACAACGTGAAGGTTCGCGAAGCGGTGATGTGGGCGGTCGATCGCACCCAGTTCAGCACGATCATGAACGGCAGCCTCGGCGTGCCGGGCAACCAGCCGGTGGGTGAAGGAAACTTCTTCTTCGACAAGGACCTGGCCGCCAACGATCCGCACAACGTCGCCGATCCGGAGCGCGCCAAGAAGATGCTTGAGGAAGCGGGCGTAAAACCGTCCGACTACACGATCCACGTCGTGTCGACCGTGGGCAGCCGCAGTGGTCCTTTGCTCCAGCAGGTGCTGCGCGGCCTCGGCTTCGGCGTCGACATGAAGGAGTATGACGACCTCGGCTACCAGCGCGCGCTGTCGGAGTATGACTGGGACATTTTCCCCGGTGGCTCGGGCGCCCGCAACGACATCTTCCTGCGCTATGTGCGCCTGATGAGCGACGGCCCCAATCCGGGCCTGTGGGGTGGCATCCAGGACCCCGAACTCGATGCGCTGGTCAACAAGGCCATCTCTACTCCGAGCCTCGATGAAAGCCGCGACTACTACCTCAAGGCGTGGAAGCGGGTGATGGACAACTACTACACCTTCGGCCTCGACCAGAAGCCGTCGGCCTATGCCATCAGCCCCAAGCTGCATGACATGACCATCGGCTTCAACAGCTCGGCGCACCGCGTCGACGGCGGCCTGGCCTTCGCCTGGCTCGACCAGAAGTAACACGAGAAAGATGGGAGACCCGACATGACGGCACTTGCCCCAACGCGGCCATCGCGCGCCCCCTTCGTCTTTCCCGTCCAGATGGGAGACATGGTGACCGTCGTGGCGTGGATCATCGTCGGGATCACTCTCGTCGTAGCGGTGGCGGGCCCCTGGCTCGCCACCCACGATCCGATGATGTTCAGCGCCGACATGAATGCCGCGCCAGGCAACGGGCATCTGCTCGGCACAGACGACGGTGGGCGCGATGTCTTCTCGCGGCTGATGGTCGGCACCGGCCTCAGCCTCTTCTACGGCGCCAGTGCGGCGCTTGCGGCACTGCTGCTTGGCGCGGTGACGGCGCTTATCGCCATGGCGCTGGGCAAGTGGGCGGAACTCAGCCTGTTTGCGCTGATCGACCTGGTCCGCGCCCTGCCGGGCATCCTCTTTGCGCTGGCCTTCATCGTGGCCTTCGAGCCCGGGCCCTTCTCCGTGGTCCTAGCGCTTGGCGTATCGTTTGCACCCAACTTTGCGATGGTCACCCGCGCCACCTACCAGCAGCAGATGGCGCAACCCTATACCCAGGCCGCGCGGGTTCTCGGCGGCGGCCGCGCCCGCGTCACGCTGGTTCATGTCCTGCCCAACATTGCGGGCGCCCTGATCACCCAGTTCGCGATCATCCTGCCGCGCTGCATCGTTTCCGAGTCCGTCCTCAGCTTCCTCGGCCTCGGCGTCTCGTCCGAGCAGCCGACATGGGGGCGCATGATCGCCTCGGCCACGGGCTATCTCGAGGAGGCGCCGCACGCCCTGCTCGCGCCGATCCTCGCCCTGTCGGCAGTCACCTTCGCGCTCGCCATTGTCGGCAACGCCCAGCGCCAGCGCCTGACGCACACTCGCAAGGGGGTCTTCGCATGAGATCGCACCACTTCCGCCTCGTGGCCGGCATCGGCCTCGACCTGCTGCGGGCACTCGCCGTCACGCTCGGCATCGTGGTCGTGACCTTCGTCCTCATCCGCATGATCCCGGGTGACGTGGTTGACGTACGGGGCATCGAGGGCTCGCTGACCTATTCGCAGCAGTCGGCCATGCGCGAGGAACTCGGCCTCAACAAGCCCTGGTTCACGCAGTTCATCGATTGGTCGGGGATGGTCCTGTCTGGAGACATCGGGCAGTCGGCGCGCTTTGCCCGCCCGATCGCCGACCTGATGGCGGCGGTGCTGCCCTCGACACTGCTGCTCGGGGTGACCGCGCTCGCCATCGGCATCGTGCTTGGCGTTACGGTATCGGTTCTTGCGATCCTGTTTCCGCGCTCGATCTTCGTGCCCGTTGTCGATCTCATCACCATCTGGTCGATCACGGTTCCAACCTTCTCGATCGGCATCGTCTCGCTGATCGTGTTTGCGGTCTGGCTGGGGTGGATACCGGCAATCGGGAACTTCGTGGTGCCGGCGCTGATCCTGGGGATCGATACGGCGGGATCCATTGCCAAGGCACTCTACGAAGACATGCGGGAAGTCGAGACCGCCGAGTATGTTCGTGCGGCGCGTGCGCGTGGCGTCAGCCACACCAGGATCGTGCTGCACCATATCCTGCCCAACGCACTCTCGGTCACCATCGCGATCATCGGACTGATGCTTGCCGGCGTCTTCACCGGCGCCATCACGATGGAGGTGGTGTTCGGGCTGCCGGGCCTCGGCACGCTGACCCTGCAGGCTATCCAGGGACGCGACTACGCCGTGGTTCAGGCCATCATCATCTGGTTCGGCGTGACGGTGATCCTCGCCAACTTTGTCGCGGACACGCTCCGCAAGCTCATCAACCCGCGCCTGAGGACCCTCTGATGACTACACTCCTGCGTGTTGATGACCTGCACGTTACGCTCGACACCCGCAACGGGCTTGTCGAGGCGGTGCGAGGGGTCTCCTTCTCCATCGATCGCGGCGAAACGCTGGGGCTGGTGGGCGAATCCGGCTCGGGCAAGTCGATCACGGCGATGTCGCTCGTCGGGCTCGCCCCGCCGGGGACCAGCCTGAAGCTCCGGGGCCGTGCTGTTCTGGACGGGATCGACCTGACCGCCCAGGATGAGAGAACCATGCAGGGCATCCGGGGCAAGCGCATCGGCGTCGTCTTTCAGGACCCGGCCGCCGCGCTCGACCCGCTGATGAAGGTGGGCGAACAGATCCGCGAAGCCCTGCCGGCGTCGCGCGACCGTCTCGCAATTGACGAACGGATCGGCACGCTTCTCACAGAGGTTGGCCTGGATATCCCCGGTGTCCGGGAGCGCTATCCGCACGAGCTCTCCGGCGGCCAGCAGCAGCGCGTGGCCATTGCCACGGCGCTCGCCGGCGATCCGGACCTGCTGATTGCCGACGAACCAACGACAGCATTGGACATGAGCGTTCAGGCACAGATCCTGCAACTGCTGGAGACACTCAAGCAGAGCCGCGGCATGGCGATGCTGCTGATCACGCACGATCTTGGCATTGTCTCAAAATACGCGGACCGGGTGGTCCTGCTGAAGCGCGGGGAGGTGGTGGAAACCGGTGCGGCGGCCACCGTGCTTGGCGCCCCCCGCCACGACTACACGCGGATGCTGCTGCAAAGCCGCCCGAGGCTCGTCGCCAACGCCCCGTCTTCCAGCGACCCACAGCGCAACGACATTCTCGCCGTCGCCGGCCTGAGCGCCAGCTATGCCGGCCGGGGGGCCTTTGCTCCGCGCATCACGGCGCTCAGCCGCGTCGATCTCGAACTGCGTCGCGGCGATGCGCTGGCCATCGTCGGCGAAAGCGGCAGCGGCAAGAGCACGCTGGCAAAGGTGCTTGTCGGTCTTGTGGGCCGGGACGAGGGCCGCATCCGGTTCAATGGAAGCGATCTTGATCCGGAGCGCATGGGCCCGGTCCTGCGCCAGAAGATCCAGTACATCTTCCAGGATTCCTATGGCGCGCTGAATCCGCGGCTTACTGTCGGGCAGGCCGTCGCGGAGCCGCTCGCCATCTATGGCAAGCCGCGCCATGGCTGGCGGGACGAAGTCGTCCGGCTGCTCGAGGAAGTGGACCTCGGCAGCGCCCACCTCGGTTGTTATCCGTGGGAGCTCTCAGGCGGCCAGCGCCAGCGGGTGAACATTGCACGAGCCTTGGCGGTTTCGCCCGAACTGCTGATTTGCGACGAGATCGTGTCGGCTCTCGACATGTCAGTCCAGGCACAGGTGCTTGAGCTGCTCGCGCGCCTGCGGAAGACCCGAAGCCTGAGCCTGATCTTCATCAGCCACAACCTCGCTGTCGTGGGCGCGTTGTGCAACCGTACGCTCGTCATGCGTAACGCAAGGGTGGTGGAAGAGGGGCCGACGGGAGACATCCTGACGGCGCCGCTCAATCCCTACACCCGCAGCCTCGTCAAGGCGGCGAGTGACCTTGACCGGATTTTCCCGCTTGCCGAGCCGCGTGCGTTCCGGACTTTGGCTATTTGATTGGTCTCGCCGTGGCATTGTCCCCCACCAGCATTGCGATGCCGGAGCAGGACGACGATGCGGCGCTGGTGGTACTCAAGTAACCGCAGCCCCGTACGCATCCGCCCGGCACCAACGAGGCTCACCATGGACCGTGCGAGCGCCGAGAACGCGCTGCAACGTAGACCAGATGATTGCGGGCTTTCAGAATACTACTTCTGCCTTGCGAGGGGGACTGGCGCCGGCCCTCGCCGGAATACCGTTCGCCGTCATGGTCCCGGCGTGATCGGCAACACGACATGGGACGGATACCCGTGCTGCCCCCTTCGTCGAAGGCGGCCACGTTGAATGTGTAATCGAGGTTCTGAGTCTCGATACGCTCGTAGGTTTCGGGTGACATGCCGAGATAGGCGTCGGCCTCACCCGCCAGCATCGCATTGATGGCTGCCGTGGAGTCCGGGATAAAGCGGATGGTCACGGTCTCCATCTTCGGGGCCTCGCCCCAGTAGTCCGGGTTCCGGACGAGACGCAGGTGGCTGTCCTGCACATACTCGCCGACCATGTAGGGACCGGTCCCGATGGGCTTCTGCGCGATGTCCGCATATGCGGACGCGGCGTGAACCATGCCCTGCCGCTCGGCCATGCCGCGCAGGAACGTGCGGCTTTGCTGCTTCAGCTTGATGACGACGGTGCGATCATCTGGCGCTTCGATTACGGCACGAGTTGCCCGACGATTGGGAAGTCGTCGAGTGGAAAGCGCGAGGGGGGTT
>DAORUH010000003.1:0-52118 GCA_035433065.1 Devosia sp.
CGGGCCACCGGGCGGCGGGCACGGATTGAGGCGATCACTCATGGGGCGATGTGGCGTGCTGCTGGAACTTGGGGACGGCTATGGGTTGCGCGCGGCGGTGAGCGGCGACCATGCGGCGCTGTCGAGCATCTGTCTCAGAACCGGCGATGCGGGGCGCGACGCTACGGCGCGCGAGGACGACCCGACACTGCTCGGGCTGATCTATGCGATCCCCTATCAGGTCCATGCGCCGGATTTTGCCTTCGTGGTCGAGGGGCCGGGCGGGGTCTGCGGCTATGTGCTGGGGGCGCCGGATTCTGCGGCCTTTTACGAGACCGTGCGACGCGACTGGTTTCCGCCGCTGGCGGCGCGGCTGCGCGACCCTGGCCCGGATGAGGCGGCGTGGACGGGCAGCGACTGGGCGCGGCGGTTTATCCACCATCCGCGTTTCGTCTTTGCCGAGGGGCTCACCCCCTACCCCGCGCATGGCCATATCGACCTGCTCGAAGAAACACGCGGACGGCGCATCGGCAGCCGTATCATGCGATTTCTGATGGAGCGGCTGCGCGAGACGGGCGTGCCGGGACTGCACCTGCAGGTGAGCCCGAAGAACTCTGGTGCGCTGCGCTTTTATGAGGCGATGGGCATGCGGCGGCTGGAGCACGCGAGCCTGCCGGCAAGCAGCGTGTTCATGGTCGCCGAACTTTAGCGCGACCGACCGTCAGCCGTTCGGCGTGATGCGGAAATTGTTGCCTTCGGGGAGAAGCTGACCGCCATCGACGACGATGGTGGTGCCGGTGATGTAGGCCGCGTCGTCGGAGGCGAGGAACAGGAAGGCGTTGGCGACATCGCGCGTGCTGCCGAGACGGCCGAGCGGAATGGCGTCCTCCATCGACTTGATGAACGCGGGCGAACGCTGCTCCTGCACGGATTCGGTCAGGATATTGCCCGGTTCGACGCCGTTGACGGTGATGCCGTAGCCCGACCATTCGAGCGCCGCGGCGCGGATCAGCCCGTTGATGCCGGCCTTGGTCGCCGAATAGTGGCCGTGCCCGGGGCTGGTCACATGCGGGCCGGTGATCGAGGAGGTAAAGAGGATGCGGCCAAAGCCCTGCGCCTTCATCGGCACGAGGGCAGCGCGGGCGGCGAGGAAGCAGCCGCGCAGGTTCACTGCCATGACGCGGTCCCAGTCGTCGGCCGTCGTGTCTTCGAGCAGTTGCCAAGGGAAGATGCCGGCGTTCTGCACGAGGATGTCGAGCCGGCCATGGGTCTTGAGCGCCAGCGCCACAACGGCTTCGGCATCGGCGGCTTTCGACACATCGGCGAGGATGTGCTGCGCCCCGAGTTCCTTCGCCGTTGCCTCGACCCGCGGGTCGATATCGGCGATGACGAGTTGCGCCCCTTCTTCGATGAAGCGTGCGGCAATGCCTTTGCCGATGCCGCGCGCCGCGCCGGTGACGATCGCAACCTTGCCTTCGAGCCGTCCAGTCATGCCAACCTTTGCCTGAGTGTCTGTTTGAATGTGTCGAGCAGGACCGCCGCCAGCACCAGCAGGCCATGAATGACCTGCGTGGAGGTGGCGGGCAGGCCCATGAGGTTGATGGCGGTGTTGATGGCCGAGAGCAGCAGCACGCCGGCATAGACGCCGGGCAGCGCGCCGACGCCGCCCTTGAGGCTGACGCCGCCGATGACCACTGCGGCAAACGCATTGAACAGCATGCCGGTGCCGAGATTGGCGGTGGCGCCAGAGGTGCGGATGGCGAGCAGCCAGCCGGCGAGCGCCGCGATGGCCCCGGCGAGCGCGAAGGTGATGATCAGCATCCGGTCCACCTTGATGCCGGCGCGGAAGGTGGCGTTCTGGTTGCCGCCGATCATGATGAGGTGCCGGCCGAACGGGGTCTTGGCCATGATGAAGCTGAAGACGATGAAGCACGAAATGGCGAGCCAGGCGGTGAGCGGCAGGCCGAGCAGCCGCTGCACGCCGAACCAGCGGATGGCGGGCGCGAGATCCTGCGCGGAGCGACCGCCCGAGAGCGCCAGCACGAGGCCGCGCACCCAGATGTAGGACGCGAGCGTCACGATGAAGGCGTTCATCCTGAGCTTGACGATGAGGAGGCCATTGATGAGCCCGATGGCGCAGCCGACGGCGAGCGAGATGAGCAGCGACACAGGCACCGCCAGCCAGTCGGGCGTCAGTTGCACGCCCATGCCGATGCCGGCCGAGCAGAACACGATGCCGACGGCCATGGCGCTGAGCGCGGCGACGGATTCGACCGACAGGTCCATGTGTCCGGCGATGATGACGAGGGCCAGCCCGATCGACATCACGCCCAGCACCGAGGATGCCTCGATGATGTTGGCGAAAATGCCGGGCTGGAAATAGTTGGGAATGAAGAGCGAGAACACCGCCAGCACGGCCAGCAGCATGAACCAGACGAGGTTATCGAGAACAATCTCGAGGGTGCGGCGGGTGCGTGGGGTCATGGGTGCGGGTCGCCCGATCGGGGGAAGCGGGTGAGGACGCGAGAGGCGCCCCCACCCCGGTTTTGCTACTGCACGGCGGTGATGGTGTCCGTCGGCGGCTTCAGGTTGCCCCAGAAGCGCGGGTCATCGACGTTGGACTTGTCGATGGCGGCGCCCGGCAGCTTGATATTGGGGCCCCAGGTCTCGTTGGTGACGGTGCCCGTCAGGCCGATGACGTCAACCTCGCCCGGCTTGATCTCGGCCTTGGCCACGATCTTGTCCATGAACATGGCGACGGCCGCGGCCTGCGCATAAAGCGGCTGTTCGACTTCGACATTGAGCCAGCCCTTGCGGATGAGATCGAGGCCGACCGGCGCGCCGTTCGAGCTCATCAGCATGATGTCGCCCGGCTTCTTGCCGGCGGATTCAAGCGCCGCAACCACCGCCACCGACAGGTGCGCGGCGTGCGAGAAGATAAGGTCGATGTCGGGGTTGGCGACGAGCTGGTCGGCGGCGATGGTGCCGGCATTGCTCGCTTCCCACTGCATGGCGGGCACGGAGATGATTTTCACCTCCGGGAAGGCCGCCATCTTTTCCTCGAAGCCCTTCTGGATATCGAGCGTGTACGGATCGCCCGGATCGCCGAGGATCTGCAGCACCTTGCCCTTCACCGAGCCGTGCTTGGCGGTGAGCAGTTTCTGCGCCTGCTCGGCAGCGATGTGACCGATCTCGATGGTGCCGGCGACCGAGGTGAAGGACGAGGGCGTGGTGGTGATCTGGCGATCGAACTGGACCACCGGAATGCCCGCCGCCATTGCCGCTTCGACCGAGGGCTTCAGCGCATTGAAATCGACGGCGGCAAGGATGATCGCCGCGGGTTTCAGCGCGATAGCGTCGTTCATCTGGCTCTGCTGCACATCGGTCTTGTTGTCGGCGTTGAGCGTCTGCATCTCGTAGCCAACCTGCTTGAGGAAGGTTTCGAGCGCCGACACCGAGCCGGTCTGGAATTCATCGAGGAGCGTCGGGACGAGGTACATGACCTTGCCCTTGCTCTGGGCATAGGCGGGCGACAGCAAAGCTGCTGCCAGCGCCACGATGCCGAGGACGGATAGAAGGATTCGCTTCATGTCGTTCTCTCCTGTTACCGGAACCTCGTGCCCCTCAGCCTGCCGGTCCGGCGCCGGCGGCGGTTTCCCCGGTGATCATGCCGACCACCGCATCGGGGCTTGTTGCTGAGCGCGGCACATCGCCCGCGACGACGCCGTGGCGGATGACCACGATGCGGTCGGCGACCTGGAAGGCCTGCTGCATGATGTGGGTGATGATGACGACGCCAATGCCCTGCCGGGCGACGGCGCGGATCATGTCGAGACCACGGCGCGTCTGCTCGACGCCAAGCGCCGCGAAGGGCTCATCGAGCAGCACCAGCTTGCCGCCCCAGTGCACGAAACGGTTGAGCTCGATGGCCTGCCGCTGGCCGCCCGACAGGTGCTCGACCTTGGTGCGGAGCGAGGGGATGCGCGTGCCGGCGCTGGCGAGCGCCTTTTCCACCACGCTCTCCATCGCCTTCTCATCGAGGATGGGGATGCCCATGACCTTGCGGGTCAGTTCACGCCCCATGAAGAAATTGGCTACGACATCGACATTCGTGCACAGCGAGAGATCCTGGTAGACCGTCTCGATGCCGGCGGCCTTGGCCTCCGAAGGGGATTTCGCGAGAAACTCGCGGCCCTCGAACTGCATGGTGCCGGAACTGGGCTCGAGCCCGCCGGAAATGATCTTCACCAGCGTCGACTTGCCGGCGCCATTGTCGCCGAGCAGCGCCACGACCTCGCCCTTGCCGATGGAGAAGCTGATGCCCTTCAGCGCTTCGATGGCGCCGTAGTTCTTGCGGATGTCCTTGAGGACCAGCAGCGGTTCGAACGCACTCATACGGCGGGCCCCCCGGCGTGTCGGCGTCGGCAGAGGCAGTCGCCTCATGGGTTCGACATGCGCCAAGCTAGGGGCAGATGCGCGGCCGGGTCAAACGGTTTTCCGGCAGGCGCTAGAGCAGCGCCTGCTCGTTGCGGCCGAGGAAGCGGAAGGCGATGTAGACGGCGAGGCCGCTGATGGCGAGCAGGATGGTCGCCAGCGCCGCCGCGACGCCGAAATCGCCATCGAGGATGAGCAGGTAAATGCGCACCGGCATGGTCATGGTGCTGCCGACATAGAGCACCAGCGTCGAGGACAGTTCGTTGATGGCGGTGACGAAGCTCAGCATGCCGCCGGCGATGATGCCCGGCACGATCAGCGGCACCGTGACCTTGAGGAAGGCCTGGAGCGGCGAATAGCCGAGCGACACCGCGGCTTCCTCCATGCTCGGCGAAATCTGGCGCAGCGCCGAGGACGTGGTGCGCACCATGTAGGGCAGCCGCCGGATGAAGATCGACAACACGATGATCGCGGCGGTGCCGGTGAGCACGACCATGCCGGTGTTGAAGGCCGCGATATAGGCGATGCCGATGACGATGCCGGGCATGACATAGGGGATCATGAAGGCGCCATCGAGCAGCGAGGTGGAGATCGTGGTGCGGCGGGCAACGAGGCAGCCGATCAGCGTGCCGATGACGATGATCAGCAGCACCGAGGCGGTCGAGAAGGTCAGCGAATTGCGCACCACATCGCCGAGGCCGAAGATGATGCGCTCGTAGCTCTGCAGCGCAAAGCCATCCTTGAACACCGGGCCGGAGGTGCGGCGGAAGGAGAAGATGACGGAGATGATCACCGGCAGCGCACCGCAGAGGCCGATGAAGTAGACGGCGAAATGCGCGAGGACGTTCTTCCAGCCGCGCAGTTTGATCTTGATCGGCTTGTGGATGAGGTTGCCGTGGTAGACGTTGCGGCGCGACATGTAGCGCTGCAGCAGGACGAAAATCATCGACACGCAGATGAGGATGACGCTGATCGTCGTGCCCATCGCCATGTTGCTGCCAACCTCGGCGGAGTACGCCGCATAGGCCTCGGTGGCGAGGGTCGAGAAGCCCCGGCCGAGGAGGCGCGGCGTGCCGAAATCGGCGATGGCGTGGATCAGCGCGAGCAGGCCGCCCGCCGACAGCGCCGGCAGGATCAGCGGGAACGAAATCTGCATGGTGCGCTGCAGCGGCGTCAGCCCGAGGCCCTCCGCGGCTTCCTCAAGCGAGCGGTTGACGTTGGAGAGCGCGCCGGAGACCAGCAGGTAAACGTAGGGATAGAACTTCAGCGAGAAGACGATGAGGATGCCGGAGAGCCCGTAGATCGGCGGGATGGTGATGCCGAGATCGCGGAAGAAGTTGCGCACCACGCCACCGGCGCCGAACAGCACGATCCAAGAGTACGCGCCGATGAACGGCGGCGAGACCAGTGCGAGGATGGCCAGCAGCGACACGAAACGCGAGCCGGCGATCTCGAAGCGCGAGATGCAGAAGCCCATGATCGAGCCGAGGACGAGCGCACCGACGAGGCCGCCGAAGCCGACGATCAGGGTGTTGAGGAAGGCGGTGTAAAACCGCGTCTCGGAGAAGAATTTGGCGTAGTTGGCGAGGCTGAACTGGCCGTTGTCGTAAAGGCTCGACATCAACACGGCGCCGACCGGCAGGAACAGCAAGAGGATCAGTAGCGCCCAGGTGAAGATCGCGACGAGGGTCCAGAAGTTGGGGCGCGCGAACATGGTCAGCGCCCCGTGATGCGGCGGCCGTCGGCGCCGAAGGCCATGAGGCTGTCGCGCGGCACGACGACGGTGGCCTCGGAGCCGGTTTCGAGCACGATGGCGCGCGAGGGGTTGCTGATCTGGGCGACGAGATCGCCCACCGGGGTCGCGACCTGCAGGTGCGCTTCGCGGCCGAGATAGGTGAATTTTTTCACCGTGCCGCGCAGCTGCTCGCCGGCGATGCCGCCGCTGGCGAGATCGAGGTTTTCGGGGCGCACGACCCACGTCGTGTCGGGAGACGGGGTGTGGCCGAGGGCGGCGACCAGATGGTCGGTCTCGGGGCCGGGCGAGAGGGTGTTGAGCGTGCCGACGAAGCCAGCGACGAAGCGGGTCTGCGGGTCGCCGTAGATTTCGGGCGGGGTGCCGATCTGCTCGATCTTGCCCGCGCTCATCACGCAGATGCGGTCGGAGATGGCGAGCGCCTCCTCCTGGTCGTGCGTGACGTAGATGGTGGCGATGCCGACCTGCTTCTGGATATCGCGGATTTCCTCGCGCAGTTCGATGCGCAGTTTTGCGTCGAGATTGCTGAGCGGCTCATCCATGAGCAGGAGGCGCGGGTTGATGACCATGGCGCGGGCGAGGCCGATGCGCTGCTGCTGGCCGCCCGACATGGCGGCAGGCAGGCGCTCCGCCATTTTGTCGAGGCGGACGGCGGCGAGCGCTTCCATGACGCGGGTGCGAATCTCGTCCTTCGAAACCTTCCGCGCCTTGAGGCCGAAGGCGACGTTGTCGAAGACCGAGAGGTGCGGGAAAACGGCATAGTCCTGAAACACCATGCCGATGTCGCGCTTGTGCGGGGCGATGGCGCGCAGATCGGCGCCGTCGAGCCGGATCGAACCGGAGGTCAGGTCATTGAAGCCGGCGATGGCGCGCAGCAGCGTGGTCTTGCCGCAACCCGAGGGCCCGAGCAGCGTGAAGAACTCGCCGCGCTCCACGGAAATCGAGACGCCATCCAGCGCCGTAAAGTTCGGCCCGAAGCGCTTCAGGGCATTCTCAACCGCCAGATAGCTCATCCCCCACCCATCTCCTCATCCTCGGAGGTGTAGATGAGCAGCCAAATTTTCGTATTGCAACATGGAATTTGGCGCGCGAGTATCAAAACGATCATCACAATGATCTAAAACGAGCGGGAGGACGCCAATGTACATTCGCAAACGCACATTCCTGGCCTTCGCTGCCGGCCTCGCCGCAGCAACGGCCCTCAGCCCTGTCCTCGCACAGGACAAGGCCGTGACCATCTACACGGCGCACAAATCATCCATCGTCGACACGCTGCTGCCGATCTTCGAGAAGGAAACCGGGCTCAAGGCCGAAGTGGTGAAGCTCGGCTCGGGCGATATCATGAAGCGCGTGCAGGCCGAGTCTGCCGCGCCTGCGGCCGACGTCATCTGGTCGATCTCGGGCAGTTCGCTGACCGAGCTCGCGGCGCTGCTCGAGCCCTATACGCCGCCTGAGTTCGACAAGATCGATCCGCAGTTCATCAAGGACCCGGCCTGGACCCCGTATACGGCGGTGGTCTACGTGCTGGCGGTCAACACCGACCTGCAGCCGCTCGATACGGCGCCGAAGACCTGGGCCGAACTGGCCGATCCGCAGTGGAAGGGCAAGATCGCCTCGGCCCGCGCCGACGGATCGGGCTCGGCCATGCAGCAGCTCCAGACGGTGCTGACCGTCTTCGGCGACCAGGGCTGGGACAAGTACAAGGAAATCGCCGCCAACTTCGTGTTCACCGACTCCTCGGGCGCCGTGCCGCGCTTCGTGGCGGACGGCGAGACGCCGATGGGCCTCACGCTCGAGGACAACGCGCTCGAATACGTACATGGCGGCGCCCCGATCTCCATCGTCCATCTCACGGACGGCACCGCTGCGACGCCCGACGGCGTGGCGCTGGTGAAGGGCGGACCGAACCCGGATGGCGGCAAGAAGTTCATCGACTGGGCGATGTCGAAGTCGACCCAGGAGACGCTGGCCACGGAAATCGGCCGCCGCTCGGTGCGCACCGACGTCGCCGGCCCGGCCGGCACGCCCAACCTTGCCGACATGAAGCTTGTGACGGTGAAGCCGCTGAGCGAGTTCGGCGGCTCGGAAGCTGTCCTCGCCAAGTGGCGCGCCGCCATCGGCGAGTAAGCCTCGCCGCTCCATCTGATCGCGAGGACGCTGCGGCGCCCTCGCGTCCTCATTCCCCGGACACCCGGAACCATGCGTATCGAAGCGTTCTCGCTGGGCAAGAAGTTCGGCCACCCCGAAGCAAACGAAGACAGCTTCGTCGCCATCCCCGGTGCGGGCTATGCGGTGATCGATGGCGTGACCGACCGCAACGGCACCCGCTATGCCGGGATGCTGTCCGGCCAGTTCGCCTCGCGCACCGTCAAGCGCGCCACCGAGCGGTTCCTTTGCGAACAGCAGGCGCCGCGCGTGGCGCCCGAGTTTGCCTGGCGCGGTCCGCGCGCCTTTATCGACTATCTTACCGCGGCCATCCGCGACGCCTACATTGCCGAGGGCGTGCTCGAAGCGGTGGAGGACGACTGGAAGGCGCGCGCCGGCTGCACCGTGATGGCGGCAATACATGTCGGCGAGCGCATCGAAGTGGTGGCGGTGGGCGACAGCGGTATCCGCGTCAACGGCACCGACCTGCTGCAGGTGCTGAAGCCGCTCGATGATGTCACCGGCCTGCTGCGCCGCGAGACCTGGCGCTTCTTTGAGGCGCGCGGCCTGTCGGCTGCCGAATGCGACCGGCTGGCCGCATCGATGACATGGCTGGGCACACGCAACCAGCCGGCAGGCTCGGAAACGGCGGACCAGCAGGTGATTGGCGAAATCCGCAAGCGCGCCCTCGCGGCCTGCCACGAGCGCCTGCCCGGCCTGCCCGACAGTGAGATGCTGCACCTCATCGACAACGGCATCGCCCACGGCCAGGGCGAATACCAGAATGTCACCGACAAGGCGCTCGGCTATGGCGGGCTCGACGGTTTTGCGGTGCCCGACCGCTATGTCGAACACCGCAGCTACGCGGCGGCCGATGTCACGACGCTCGAACTCTATTCCGATGGCTACTTCGAGCCGGGCAAGGGGTTTGGCGTCGAGATGTGGGAAACCGCGTTCCGGGACGTCGAAACGGCAGACCCGCACAAGATCGACCGCTATATCAGCACCAAGGGCACGACGCCCGCCCAGCTCACGGACGATCGAACCTATCTTGGCGTGCACCTGAAATGACCGGCAGCAATGCGCGCCCCGGGGCTTCCGCCGAGGCCGGGCGGCCGCGTGTCACCGCGCGGCAGGCACAGATTCTCGATGCCGTTCGGCTGCAGGGCGCGGTATCGGTGGCGAACCTCGCCACGCAGTTCGACGTGACCCACCAGACCATCCGCCGCGACCTGCGCGCGTTGCAGGACCAGGGCCTGTTGCAGAAGGGCTTTGGCGCTGCCTTTGCGGCGCCCGGTGTCGCCCGGCACGGCCACGATGAGCGGCACGGCACGCTGGTCGGGGTGAAGCGCCGGCTGATGCAGGCGCTCGAGGAGTTTCTGACGCCCGACGCCACGATCTTCGTCGGGCTCGGGACCACATTCGATGCGTTGCACGAGGTGGTGGAGCGCCATCCGGGCCTGTTGATCGCCACGCCCAACCTGACCGTCGCCTATACGTGCGCGCTGAAGACCGACGCGACGGTGTACGTCTATGGCGGCTATGTGCGGAACAAGGATTCCTCGGTGCTGACGCTGAGCGATGAGAGCCGGCGGCGCTTCAAGTTCGACGTGGCGATCATCGGCGCCAGCGCCATCGACGATGAGGGATCGGTGCTGGAGTTCGACCCGATGGAGGTCGATCTCGTGCGCGATGTGCTGGCGCAATCGCGGACGGTGATCCTGGTAGCGCATGACGAAAAGTTCGGCCGCCGCGCGCCGCATGTGGTGACGACACTGGACCGGGTGGATGTCGTGATCACCAATGGCGGAGCGGCCGAGGCGCGGCTGGCGGGGGCAGGGCTGGGCAGGGCGCGGTTCGTGGTGGTGGAGTAGCGGCGATTTGGGAGCCCGGACTGCGTGGTTCGACAGGCTCTCCACGAAGTCCTCGGCAAGCCCACATCTTGCCGAAGCTTCAGCAGCCTCCAGCATTGCCGCTCCATCCACACCTCCCCCCTTGCGGGGGAGGTAGCGGAGCCGGGAGCGGAGCGACCTGGCGGAGCTTGGTGGGGGGTGAGGTGGGGGCGAGATTGTGCCCAGAGGCACCCCCACCCTAGCTCTGCTACTGGCCTTTGGCCCTAGCGGCGCTACCCTCCCCCGCAAGGGGGAGGGTAAGGGAGAGACTGCCATCTTGTTTCGGGACGGGGGTCCCGTAACAGCTATTCGACCTTCTGGCCGCCGCTTTGCTGGACGCCCTTTTTGCGGGCGGCTTCGTTGGCTTCCGATGGTATCGCGCGGCTCAGCTGGCCGATGACTTCGCGGAGCTTTTCGACCGGGAGTTTTGGCTCGCGGTTGGCATCGAGCAGGCCGTTGGTTTCCTGCAGCGTGTCGGTGATCTGCGTGTAGCAGAAGCCGGAGACTTCGGGACACGCGTAGATCGCGTCGAACAGGCCCTTCACCATCTGGAAGTACTCGTCGGCATCGGACGCGGTGGCGTAGCCGTGCCAGGCTTCGCCAGCCTTGGGGGCGAGCGACAGGCCGCCGAATTCGGTGATCATCACCGGTTGGTCGGCGATGTGGCCGGTGTCGAGCACGACGCGGCGGCGCAGCGGATCGACGCCGCGCAGCGTTGCGGCGACGGCCTCCTTGCTGCCGAAGCGTTCGATGATCTGCTCGGGATAGTGCGTGTAGTCGTGGATGGCCCAGATGTCGGAGCTGACCAGTTCCCAGCCATCGTTCGAGACCACCGGGCGCGAGGGATCGAGCGCCTTGGTGAGGCGGTAGAGGGCCCGCGCGTAGTCCTGCTGGTCGGCGCGCAGCGCGATGTCGGAGACGCCCCAGCTTTCGTTGAGCGGCACCCAGGTGACGACGCACGGATGGCTGCGATCGCGCTTCACCACATCGAGCCATTCGCGCGTGAAGCGGGCCACCGCATCGGGGCTGAAGCCGTAGGCATTCGCCATCTCGCCCCAGACGAGCAGGCCGAGGTGATCTGCCCAGTAGTGGAAGCGCGGGTCCTCGACCTTCTGGTGGATGCGCACGGCGTTGAAGCCGAGCGACTTGATGAGCTCGACCTCGCGGCGCAGCGCGTCGGGCGTGGGCGCGGTGAGGTTCGACTGCGGCCAGTAGCCCTGCTCCAGCACCGAACGGACGTAGTAGGGCTTGTCGTTGAGGAGGAACCGGCCATGCGCGACGGCCGCGGTGCGCAGGCCGAAGTAGCTGTCGACGTGATCAACCACGGCGCCCGTCGCATCGAGCAGCGAGGCGTTGACGTCGATCAGGTTCGGCCGTTCCGGCGTCCAGTAAAGATCGTTGCGATGCACGCCGTTCTGGGCGGCCGGGATGGCGATGGTGGTCTCGAAGGCCGAGCCTTCGATGGCCACCTGCTGGGCGGCGAGACGCTGGCCGCGCAGCGACAGGACGATCCACAGCGACCCCGAGAGCGCGCCCGACAGCATCGCCTCGACCTTGACGCTGTTCGTCGCGATATCGGGGGTGAGCTGGAATTCGGTGATGTGGACGGCCGGGACCGGCTCGAGCCACACCGACTGCCAGATGCCGCTGGTGCGGTGGTACCAGATGTTGTGCGGATCGGGCAGCCAGTCCTGCTTGCCGCGCGGCTGCATGATATCGGTCGGGCTGTCCTCGGCGCGGACCACGACCACCTGCTCGCCATCCGGCCGGAGGCTGGCGGTAATGTCGGCGCTGAACGGCGTGTTACCGCCCTCGTGCATGGCGACGAGATCGCCGTTGACCCAGACGCGGGCGCGGTAATCGACGGCGCCGAAATGGATGAGCAGGTGCTCGCCCGGCAGCAGCGCGGGCGTCTCGAACGTGCGGCGATACCACAGGACCGGGTGGAAGCCCGTCTCGTGGATGCCGGAGAGCTCGGTCTCGGGGGCGAAGGGCACGGTGATGGTGCGCTCGAACGGGCCCTCGACCTGCCAGCGGGCCATGAGGCCGGCATCGGCATCGTCATGGGCGAACTGCCAGGGGCCGTTGAGATCGAACCAGCGGTCGCGCGTCAGGCGCGGCCGGGGGTGAAGCGTCGTCGTATCAGTCATACTAGTGTCCAGCGGTTGACCCGCAGGTCAACCCTCCCGACGCCCCCGCACCGCTGGTCTTCCTGCTCGTGGGTGCGGAGATCATCATGTCGCGGCGGCGGGCACAATAGCGGGCTGCGGGTCGTGTGGGGATTTTACCGGCCGAGCCAGCCGCCATCCACAGGAACCACCGCGCCGTGCATGTAGCGCGAGGCATCGGCGAGGAGGAACACGGCCACGTCGCCGATATCGCCCGGCTGGCCCCAGCGTCCGGCGGGGATGCGGGCGAGGATGGCCTGCGAGCGGTCCGGGTCGGCGCGCAGCGCGGTGGTGTTGTTGGACTCGACATAGCCGGGCGCGATGGCGTTGACGTTGATGCCGCGCGCCGCCCATTCGTTGGACAGCGCCTGCGTCACCCCGGCGACGCCGTGCTTGCTCGCGGTATAGGCGGCCACGCGGATGCCGCCCTGAAAGCTGAGGAGCGACGCGACATTGACGATGTGCGCGCTGCGCTGTGCGGCAAAGACGCGGGTTGCGAAGGACTGGCAGAGAAAGAACACGGTCTTCAGGTTCACCTGCAGCACGTCGTCCCAATCGGCCTCGGAGTGCTCGACAGCATCGGCGCGGCGGATGATGCCGGCATTGTTGACGAGACCGTCGATGGGGCCGTGGCGCTCCCACGCATCGGCCAGCATGGCGGTGGCCGCGGCGGTGTCGGAGAGATCGGCAGTGAACGGCACGAACTGGTTGCGCGGAATGGCGGCGGCGGTTTCGCTCATGTCGGAGCGGCCTACGCCGAGGACGCGGCCGCCGGCGCGGGCGGCGGCGATGGCGATGCCCTGCCCGATGCCGGTGTTGGCGCCGGTGACGAGGATGGTTTTGCCCGCAAGCGAGAAGGCGGAGAGATCGGTCATCGCAGGTCACTCACGGCGACCGGATCGACATCGGAGTAGTCAACATTGTCGCCGGCCATCGCCCAGATGAAGGTGTAGGCGGCGGTGCCGACGCCGGCATGGATCGACCAGGCGGGCGAGATCACCGCCTGCTCGTTGGCGACCATCAGGTGCCGCGTCTCGTGCGGCTCGCCCATGAGGTGGACGACCCGCGCCTCCTCCGGCAAGTCGAAATAGAGATAGGCCTCCATGCGCCGGTCGTGGACGTGCGGGGGCATGGTGTTCCAGTTCGAGCCGGGGGCGAACATGGTCATGCCGACGACGAGCTGGCAGGTGCGCGCGCCATCGGCATGGATGAACCGGAAGATCGAGCGCTTGTTGGAGGTTTCGGACGCGCCGAGATCGAGCCTTATCGCATCGTCGATGCGGATCAGCTTGCTCGGATGGCTTGCATGGGCGGGAGCGCTGAGGAGGTAGAACTTTGCCGGGTTCGCCGGATCGGCGCTGGCGAAGGACGCCTCGCCCGCGCCCATGCCGAGATAGACCATATCGCGGGTGTTGGCCGCAAAGCTGTCGCCGCCGCAGGTCACCGTGCCGGGACCGCCGATATTGACGGCGATCAGCTCGCGCCGCTCGAGGAATGACGCAGTGCCGATGGGCTTGATGGCTTCGAGCACGAGGGGCGTATCGGTGGGCGTGGCGCCGCCGACGATCATGCGGTCGTAGTGGGTGTAGGTCAGGTGGATGCGGCCGGGAACGAAAAGCTCCTCGACGAGGAAATTGTCGCGCAGTTCCTCGGTGCCCATGGCGGCGGCGGCTTCGGGATCAATGGCCCAGCTGATGTCATAGTCGATATGGCTCATGGCCGGGCTCCTGCACGTGTTTCGGTGGCGGTGGCGCGACCGGACAGCCGGCCGCGGTAACGCTCGTAGCTCGAGCCGAGGTGCTGGCGCATCGCGGTGCGCGCACCGTCCGCGTCGCGCGCGACGATGGCGTTGAGGATGGCGAGGTGCTCGGCCATCAACTGCTGCTGATAGGCGGCGCTTTGGGTGTGCTCGGTCGACCACGGCGAGGTGACATCGCACGGAATGGCCTTTTCGCCGAGCGAGGCGAGGATTTCGGCGTAGTGCGGATTGCCCGTCGCGGCGGCGATGGCGCGGTGGAAGGCGAGATCGGCGGAGCCGGTGGGACGGCCGAGCCGCACCATGCGCTCGAACTCGAAGAATGCCTCCTGGATCGCGGCTTCCTGCGGCGGGCTGCAGCGCTGCGCGGCGAGCGCGGCGCTTTCGACCTCGATGGCGAGCCGGACTTCGAGCACGTGGAGGGCGCTCGACACGCGGCTGCCCATTTCGGCGGCGAGGGAGCCGAAGGCGGACGTCGGCCGACGCATGGCGAAGACGCCCGCCCCCTGCCGCGCCTCGACCAGTCCGTCGGCCGCCAGCACGGCAAGCGCCTCGCGCACCACGGTGCGCGACACGCCGAAAGTGCGCGTCAGGCTGGCTTCGGTGGGGAGGCGCGCCTCGGCCCTTATCTCGCCGTTGAGCAGTTGCGCCCGCAGCGCCTCGACCACCATGGCGGAGAGTTTCGGCCGCGGTGTGCTGCGGACGGTGGCGGCGTCGGAAGGCATGGTCAGTGTCCCCTGAAGACGGCGGGAAGCCAGAGCGAGAGCGCGGGTATGTAGGTAACGAGCCCAAGCACCACGATGCCGGCCGCATAGAACGGCCAGATCGAGCGCATCGCTTCCCACACGGTGATCTTGCCCACGGCGCAGGCGACGAACTGCACTGCGCCCACCGGCGGCGTGTTGAGCCCGATGCCGAGGTTGAGGATGAGGATGACGCCAAAGTGCACCGGATCGACGCCGTAGTGCACGGCGACCGGCAGGAAAATCGGCGTGCAGATGATGATCGTCGGCCCCATGTCCATGAAGGTGCCGAGCAGCAGCAGCAGCACGTTGATGAGGAGCAGGATGGTCAGCGGATCCTGCGAGATGTTGTTGAGCAGATCGATGAGCTGGGCCGGCACCTTGAGGTAGGCCATGATCCACGAGAAGGCCGCCGCGGTGCCGATGATGAGCAGCACCATGGCGGTGGTGCGCACCGCGCCGAGCGTCGCCGCGACGAAATTCTTCCAGGTCAGTTGCCGGTAGACGACGAGGGTTACGAGCAGCGCATAGAACACCGCGATGCACGAGCTTTCCGTCGCGGTGAAAATGCCCGAGCGCACGCCGCCGAATATGATGGCGATGAGCAGCAGGCCCGGCAGCGCGACAACGAAGAAGTAACCGACCTTGCGCAGGCCGGGGAACGGCTCAGTGGGATAGCCGCGCTTGCGGGCCACGAAATAGGCCGTGACCATCAGCGAGAGCGCGAGCAGCAGGCCCGGAATGATGCCGGCGGTGAACAGGTCGGCAATCGAGATCTTGCCGCCCGCCGAGATGGAATAGATGATCATGTTGTGGCTGGGCGGCAGCAGCAGCGCGATCAGCGCCGCCATCGAGGTGACATTCACCGCATAGTCGGCACCATAGCCCCGCGCCTTCATCTGCGGGATCATCAGCCCGCCGACCGCCGCCGCTTCCGCGACGGCCGAGCCGGAAATGCCGCCGAACAGGGTGGAGGCGGCGATGTTGACCTGGCCAAGCCCGCCGCGCAGGTGCCCGACGAGCGATCCGGCGAACGAGACGATGCGCTGCGCGATGCCGCCGCGCACCATCAGGTCGCCCGAATAGATGAAGAATGGAATGGCGAGCAGCGTGAAGACGTTCATGCCCGAGTTCATCTGCTGGAAGATGACCAGCGGCGGCAGACCCATGTAGATGATGGCGGCGAAGCTGGCGATGCCGAGGCAGAAGGCGATCGGCGTGCCGATCAGCATGAGCAGGGTGAATACGCCGAAGAGGATTGCCGTGGCCATGTCTCAGACCTCCTTCACATCGGCGACGGAGGGGATTTCGTCGTCGCGCTCATGCAGGTCCTTGTCGACATCGACGCCGGCCCAGCGGAGCACCATGCGCTCGACCGAGAACAGCACGATGAGCACCCCGCCCGCCATCAGCGGCAGGTAGCGGAAGGCTCCGGAAATGCCGAGCGAGGGCATCTTCTCCGCCCATTGCAGCTTCATCAGGTCGATGCCGTAGACGATCATGCCGATGGCAAAGGCGGTGACCACGACATCGGAAATGGTGCGGAGGATTTTCTTCGAACCCTTGGGCAGCACGTAGAGCAGCACGTCGAAACCGAGGTGGTAATTTTCGCGCACGCCCACCGCCGCGCCGAGGAAGATGAACCAGCTCATGATCATGATGGCTGTGAGCTCGGTCCACGAATTGTTCCAGTTGAGGATGAAGCGGACGATCACCTGCCAGAGGACGACCACGCTCATCACCACGAGCCCGGCACCGGCGATGTAGAGCGCGGCGTTGGACAGGAACCCGAGCACGCGGCCCACGGCCACAAGCCGCGGGTGCACCACCGCCGGCGGCGCGTCGCCAATGCTGATCGGTTCAGACATCAGGTATTCCCCAGTTCTGTGCGCGGGCTCCACCCTCATCCGTCCCCGGCTTCGCCGCGGCCACCTTCTCCCACCAAGGGAGAAGGCGTGACTGAGGGCTTTCGGTTTCGTCGCCTTCTCCCTCAAGGGGAGAAGGTGCCCGAAGGGCGGATGAGGGTGGGGCCGCTAGCGCGGTCCCACCCAGGTTCATCAGCCCTCGGTCGCCTGGATGCGGGCGACGAGGTCCTTGAGTTCGGGGGTGTTCACGTACTTGTCGTAGACCGGCTTCATCGCGTCGATGAATGGCTGCTTTTCCGGGGTCGTGATCTGCGATCCGGCAGCCTCGACGATCTTGCGCGATTCCGCGACGCGGGCATCCCACAACTCGTACTGCTTGATCATCGAGTCCTTGGCGGCCTGCTTGAAGATCGCCTGGTCCTCGGGGGTCAGCTTGTCCCAACTGGCCTTCGACATGACGAACACTTCGGGCACGATGGTGTGCTCATCGAGCGAGTAGTGCTTGGCCACTTCGAAGTGCTTGGCCGACTCGTAGCTGGGGAAGTTGTTCTCGGCGCCGTCGATAACGCCGGTCTCGATGGCCGAGTAGACTTCGCCATAGGGCATGGGCGTGGCCGAAGCGCCGAGCGCGGCGACCATGTCGACGAACACGTCGGACTGGATGACGCGGTACTTCTGGCCGGCAAGATCGGCCACTGTGTTGATCGGCTTCTTCGAGTTGTAGAACGAGCGCGCCCCGCCATCGTAATAGCCGAGCACCACCACACCGTGCTGGTCGAAACCGGCGGCAATCTCGTCGCCGATCGGACCAGCCATCACGGCACGGGCATGTTCGGGCGAACGGAAGAGATACGGCAGCGACGGGATCAGCGTCAGCGGCACGAGACTGTTCCACGGCGCCATCGAAACGCGGTTGAGATCGATCACGCCTGAGCGGACCTGTTCGATCGTATCGGCTTCCTGCCCGAGCTGGGCGCCGAAATAGACCTCGACCTTGTAGCGGCCTTGCGTCCGCTCATCGATGAGCTGGCCGAAGTACTTTACCGCCTCGACGGTCGGATAACCGTCGGGATGCGTGTCGGACGACCGCAGCACCGTCTGCGCGCTCGCCGTACCAACCATCAGTGCAGCCGCAAGCAGAGCGCCCGCCGCAAGTTTCGACATCTGAAGCATCTGGTTCCTCCCTCTTGTTCAGACGTTCGGTCACAGGATTCCGGCCCCGCCCGAAGGCAGGTTGAAACGCGATGCCGGATGAATTTGAGCCGAAGCTCCTCCCGACACGGAACGTAGCAACGGGGCCAGTCATGTCAACATACGACTTTGCCGAATTTGTCTGATGACTTGCGAGCGGGCTTCCAAGGCGACCTTTGCTGCGGGTATGCCTTGGGAGACACCCTCCTCCGGCGCGACGCCAATTTCGAGAGACACCATGACCCGCAAGATTCTCATCACCGGCGCCGCCGGCAACATCGGCGCCAAGTTCGCCGCCCATGCCAGAAAGGCCGGCTACGAACTCGTGCTGCTCGACCGCGACGGCGGCGAGGGCATCTTGGCGGCCGATCTTGCCGTGTGGGACAAGAAGTGGGCGAAGCAGTTCAAGGGCGTCGACACAGTGCTGCATTTCGCGGCCTCGCCCTCGGGCAGCTCGACCTGGGACATGGTGATGGGCGCCAATATCGCCGCCACCCAGAACATGCTGCGCGCGGCGCGCGACGCAAAGGTGCGCCGCGTGGTGTTCGCCAGCACCAACCAGGTGGTGCTCGGCTATCGCTTCGACGAGGCGGTCACCAGCGTCACCACTGACCTGCCGCCCAAGCCGCTGAGCCCATATGGCATCTCCAAGCTGATGGGCGAGGAAATGGGTCGCGCCTTTGCCGGTGAGACGGGCATCTCATTCATCGCGCTGCGCATCGGCTACTTCCAGCGCGGCGAGAATCTGCCCGGCCCGCACATGGCGATCGGGGTGTGGGGCCAGTCGATGTGGCTCTCCAACCGTGACATGATGCATGCGCTGGTGCGCTCGATCGAAGCCGAGGACGTGCCTTTCGCCATCGTCAATCTCGTGAGCAACAACCCGCAGATGCGCTGGGACCTGAAGCACACGCGAAAGGTGCTCGGCTACAAGCCGAAGGACGGCCATGCGCCGGTGATCGACGCATCGGTCGAAGCCGAGGACAAGAAGGCACGCAAAGCGCGGATCCTACCCGGCACGTGGTTCAATGAGCGGTATCAGACGGTGATTGGGTAAGGGTTCGGGGCCTTTGGGAATGCCCGTTCTTCGTGGTTCGACAGGCTCACCATGAAGAACTCAAGAGGCTCTCAGCATCGCGGAGTTTTCTGCAGCCTTCGTGGTGAGCTTGTCGAGCCACCGAGGCGTGGCACCGATCCCCCTACTCCACGAACACCGTGGCCACATCCGAGCGGCCTTCGGCGTCGACCACTGACAGGGTGACGTAGCCGGGGCCGTCCGGGGTCCAGGTGTTCTGGCGGGCGAAGTTGGAGCGGCCGAAGGGGGCGCCGTTGGCAAAGAAGGTGAAGGGCGGCACGCCGTTGCGCACCTTGACGATGAGCGCGCCCGGGGCGCCCGAGGCGAGGCCGAGATCGACGTCGACGCCATCGGTGGGGAAGGCGATTTCGGGCGCGGCGTCGCGGGCCACCATGTCGTCATTGGGGTGGCGGAAACGCTTTAGCGGCTGCGGCAGTTGCGAGTTGCTCGAGGCGATCAGCACGCCTTTTGGTGGCGCGCGCAGCGGCGTACGGACGGTGCCGAGGCGGTCAAAGCTTTCAAACAGGATCGGGGCCGCGGCCTTGACGCCGGAGATGCCGGGGACCGGCGCGCCATCGGGGCGGCCGACCCAGACGCCGATGACGGTCTTGCCGTCATAGCCGATGGCCCAGGCGTCGCGGTAGCCGTAGGACGTGCCGGTCTTGTAGGCGATGCGGCCGGGCGAGCCGTTGAGCGGCGGCGGCACGTCGCTGAGGATGTTGGAGACATACCAGGACGCGGTCGGATCGAGCACCGGGGCGGCGTTCGCATCCTGCATTACGGGCCGGACGCCGTCGTTCAGCGTCACCGGTGTGCCGCCTCGAGCCACGGCGGTATAGAGCGACACCAGTTCGCGCAGCGTGACGCCGACGCCGCCCAGCCCGATGGCGAGTCCGGGCGTGCTGCCGGCGGGCAGTTTTGGCTCGGCATGGGCGCGCTTCATGCGGGAGACGAGCCGCGGCGTGCCCACCGCGTCGAGCACGACGATGGCAGGGATGTTGAGGGACTCGGTGAGCGCCTGTCGGACGGTCACGGTGCCGCGGTTAAAACCGTCGAAGTTGACGGGGATGTAGTTGCGGAAAGCGGTCGGGCGGTCCTCGATCAGCGATTCCGGATGCGCGAGGCCGAGCTCGAAGGCGAGCCCGTAGATCAGCGGCTTCAGCGTCGAGCCGGGCGAGCGCACGGCCTTGGTCATGTCGACATAGCCATCGCTCTCGGCCTGGAACAGGCCGGCCGAGCCGACCGAGGCGAGGATGTCGCCGCTCTCTTCGTCGGCGACGACGATGGCGACGGACACCCGCTCGCCCATCTGCGTGGCGCGCGAGGCGGTGAGGCGTTCCAGTGCGCCCTGCAGGCGGCGGTCGATGGTGAGTTCGAGTTCGCGCTGCCCGGGCTGGGCGCGCACCGCTTCTTCTGAGAGATGCGCGGCAAGCATCGGGAAGGCCTTGCGGGCGGTGGGGATGGGCTCGCGCCGGGCGGCGACGGCCTCTTCCTCGGCGATGACGCCCTCGCTCACCATGCGGTCGAGCACGGTGTTGCGGGCGAATTCAGCGGCTTTCGGGTCGCGATCGGGGCGGCGGGCTTCGGGCGATTGCGGGAGCGCCACGAGCAGCGCTGCTTCGGCCGTGGTCAGCCGCACCGGCTCCTTGCCAAAGTAGGCCAGACTTGCCGCGCGAACCCCTTCGATGTTGCCGCCATAGGGCGCGAGCGTGAGGTAGAGATCGAGGATCTGCGCCTTGCTGAGCTGGCCTTCGAGCGCATCGGCGTGGACGATCTGGCGGAGCTTGCCGAAGAGGTTGCGCGTCGGCTCGCCCTCGATGAGGCGCGCGACCTGCATGGTCAGCGTCGAGCCGCCCGAGACGATGCGGCCCGCCGCGGCGTACTGGCCCGAGGCGCGCAACATGGCGCCCCAGTCGATGCCGTGGTGGCTCTGAAAATTCTGGTCCTCGTAGGCGAGGAGCATGCCGATGAAATTCTTGTCGACCTCGCCCGCCGTGACCGGCAGGCGCCAGCGGCCATCGGCCGTGGTGAAGGGACGGAGCAGTTGGCCGTTGCGATCGACCACTGCGGTCGAGACCGGCAGCGTCGCGGCGTCGGGCGTCACTGGCAGCGCGGTGCGGATATCGCGCACAATGGCGAGCCCGTAGCTGGTGGCGCCGAGCCCGATGAGGCCGAGCACCACCGCCGCTGCGGTCAGCATCCCCCGCAACATGTGCGGGGGACGAGTGTGTGTGTGAGCCGTGGTCACCTTCCGGCCGGCAGGACTTCGATCCGGCCGGCGTCGGTATTGGCGCGCAGCTCGGGCCGGTACATGTCCTCGACCGTCGCGCCCGGGAGCACGAAGCTGCCCGGCGACACGGCGCGGACCATGTACGCAGTGGTGAAGTTCTTGAAGTCCGACACGTTGCGGAAGGCCGCGACGAACTGGTCGGTGCGGGCTTCGACATGCTGCGCCGGGTCAACCTTCAGCCACGAGAGGTCAGACAGGCCAGCCCCCTGCGAGAGGTCGGAGTTCTCGATCTCGAAGCCGCCCGGGAGCGGATCGGCAACGAGATACTGGCCCGAACCCTGCATCGCGGCACTCATGGTGAGGACGACGACGAAGCGCTCATTCTGGGCGACTTCGGAGATGTCCTCGACCGGCGTGCCGTCGGGCAGGTAGTAGGCGCGGCTGATGGTGAACTCGTTGCCACCGGCCGGCGGCGGGACCGCCGGAATGCCGGTGACAGACACCTTCACCTCGGTCGGCTGATTGCCGTTATTGGCGATGGTGACGGTCTCGCTGTCGAACGTCTCCTGCCAATAGCGGCGGTAGGGGTTCTCGCCGACGTTTTCGCCATCGATGGTGACATCGCTCACCCCGGCGCTGCGGCCGAGGGCCGACGCCGCGAGCAGCGTCCACGCATCTTCCTGCGTCGAGGTCCACTTTGCCTCATCGCGGAGATCCGCGAGGTCGGCGGTCAGGTCCGCGAGATCAATGCCCGAGGGCTTGAACTCGGCGGCGAGCGCGAGGATGGCGGCGGTGTCGCGCAGCCGGCTGCCATAGTCGGGCCGGTAGCGGTAACGGTCGTCGCGCATGCCGAAGTCTTCGAGTGCGGACTCGAAGGCCTGGGCCGCCCGGCCGCGATCGCCGTAGAGCGAGAGCGCGGCACCGAGCTGGGCCTTGGCGAGCGGCGAGCCGAAGCGCTCGAGACGCGCCTCGACATAGTAGCGAAGGTCACCGATGGCGGCACGGCCGGCGCGCGCCAGGTCGTAGAGCGCATAGGCGAGGTCTTCGCCGCCCTTTTCGAAGTCGGAGTAGTAGGCGACCTGGTTGGCGAGGTTGTCGAGCGCCATGGTCATGGCGAGTTCGGGTACCTCATGGCCCTCGGCCTTGGCGCGCAGCAGGAACTCCGTGACATAGGAGTCGAGCCACAGGTCCGACGACGAGCTCGGTCCCCAGAGGCCGAAGCCGCCCGAAGAGGTCTGCTTGCTGAGGACGTTCGCGATGGCGTCCCTGACTCGCTGCTCGATCGCCTCGTCGGCGCCGAGACCGATCATTTCGGCCACCTGGTTGAGGTAGAGCAGCGGCATGGCGCGGCTGGTGATCTGCTCGGCGCAACCATAGGGGTAGCGGTCGAGCGCCAGCAGCACGCCGGGGACATCGAGCCGGGCGATCGGCCCGACCGAGACGACCAGCGTACCCGATGCCGGGATGAGATCGGCAAAGCGCGACTTGTCGAGCGTGAGACTATCACCCGGCTTCAGCGCAATGAGTTCGCTGGTGGTCTGCGGCCCGCTGTGAGCGCGCACGCCGAGGGTGAGGTCCTTCACCAAGGTCTTGCCGCTCGGATCGGTGACGATGAGCTTGAGGCCCCAGTCGCCGATCAGCTTGCCGGTGAGCTTGAGATCGAGCGCCGTTCGGGCGCCGGCCGCTAGCTCGAGATTGGTGAGCGGTGCATCGGTGGAAAGGCCCTCCTCGGTCGCGAGTTCGACCTTGTAGGCACCCGCGGCACCGGCGACGTTGTTGATCTCGACGAGCAGGCGCGAGGTGTCATCGACACGCAGGAACCGCGGCGGGCTCATGGTGACGACAACCGGATCGCGGACGATCACGTCGGCCTGGGCATGGCCCACGCCGCTGGCCGTCCAGGCCATCGCCATCAGCCGCACCGTGCCCGCGAAATCGGGCATGTCGAAGGTGACGGTGGCGGTGCCATCGGCGCCGACCGTGACGACGCCCGAATGCTGGGCGACGAGCACGGTGGTGGGCGGCGGCGTGCCGAGGCGTGACGGCGACTCGCCGTCACCACCGGAGCGGATGGCGCCCGGATTGCCCTGCGTGGGGTCGATGAGCTGGCCGTAAAGGTCGCGCACCTCCATGCCGAGCTGGCGCTGGCCGAAGAACCAGCCATCCGGATCCGGAGTCTTGAAGCTGGTGAGGTTGAGAATGCCGAGGTCAACCGCCGCGACGGCGACGTAGGCGGTCTCACCCGCCTTCGCGTTCGGCACCTTGACGGTGACGCTCATCGGGGCGCGCGGCTGCATTTCCTTGGCCACCTCGAGTGTAACGTCGAGCTTGCGGTCGCCCGGATCGACATCGGCAAAGGCGAGGCCGAGCGCCCGCGCCGGCATCCGCTTTTCGGCGGCGCTGGACGGGCGATAGAGCACGGCCGTGACATAGGCGCCCGGACCCCACTCCTCGGTGACCGGCAGCGACACCGACGTGCCGTCGGCCGGAACGTCAACCGCCTGCATGGCGATGATGCGGTCATCGACCACCATCACCAGCGCGGTGCCGGCGAACTGCGGATCGAGCTTCAGCACCGCGTTCTCGCCGACGCGATAGGCCGGCTTGTCGAGCGCCACCTGCAGCGTGTCGGGAGTGTTCGACCCGGCTTCCGCATAATAGTAGCCGGCGTAGAACTCGTAGCTGGACGAGGTTGCGCCTTCGCCGCCGCTCTCGATATCGAGCACGTAACGGCCCCACTGCACCGGGGCGGCAACCGTCGCCGGACCATCGGCCTCGGTATCGACCGTGCCGTTGGCGACTTCGCGCGTCGTGGTGATGGCTTCCCACTTCCAGGCGCTGCCGTCGCGATACCACTGGTAGTTGGTCTCGATGCGCGACAGCGTCCAGGTCAGGCCGGTCTCAGCGACGAGCCCGCCTTCGGGCGCGACGGTGATGATGTCGAAGCCGGCATTGCTGCCCTCTTCGATGCCGGAGTCGAACTGCGGCTTGATGCCGATGCGGTTCACATCGGCCAGCACCGGCCGCGTCAGGGTGCGCTGCACCGGGCGGCCATTGGTATCGACCAGACGCACGAAGAACTGCGCGGTGAGCGGCTTGGTGGTCGTGCCCGGCGAGGGCACCGTCACTTCGGCCGCGACATTGCCGTCGGCATCGGTGACGCCCACCGAGCCGAGCGGCTGGAAGTAGGTCTGGAACGGATCGTCCTGCCGCCCGAACGTATAGCCCGGATGATCGGCAAGGCTGGTCGAGGGACGCAGCACCACATCGGCCTCGACATTGAGGTCGGGCGCGGTGGCGCCATAGAGGTACTTGGCCGCCACATCGATGGTGCTGACCTCATCGAGCGTCACCGGCGTTTCGGCAGCGCTGATCTCGAAGGCGAGCCGTTCGGGCTCAAAGTCCTCGACGAGGAAGGTGGTGTTGGTGAGCGGCGCTTCCTTGGGGTTGGCGTAAAAGCGGATGGTCCACGAGCCGCGCATCGCTTCGCTGACCAGCGGCACCGGAGCGTAATAGCCGCCTGCCCCCTTGTCGCTCAGCACTTCGCGGGTGGCGACGACGCCATCCGGCCGCTCGACTTCCATGGTCAGCGGCAGATCGGTCACGGCGTTCGCCTTGGCGTCGCGCAGGAGCGCGGTGACGAACACCGTCTCGCCCGGCCGGTAGACGCCGCGTTCGGTGGTGGCGAAGAGATCAAGCGGACCCGGCGACGGACGGCCCTCGACGCCGCGATCGGTGAGATCGAAGGCGGGCTTGGTCACATCGAGGAAGGCATAGTCGCCATCGGCCGTTTCGGCGGTGACGACCTGCGGGGCCCGGCCGCCTGCGCCGCGCGCGAGGCCCGGCGCGAAGGTCGCCTGCCCGTTGGCATCGGTGGTGGCTTCGCCGAGGATTTCGTTGTTCACGGCGACGAGTTTGAGATGCACATCGGCAACCGGCTGCGCATCATCGAGGCCGCGGGCAAAGACATGCACGCCATCGGAACCCGACACGGTGGTGAGGCCAAGATCGGTGACGATGAACCACTGCGTGGCCATCTCCTGCCAGTATTCCTGCTGCGGCTCGTCGGACACCTTTGCTGTGATGACATAGGCGCCCGGCTGCAGGTCGGTGAGGACATCGCTGACCGGGATGGCGGTGGTCGACATCTCGTTGGGGGTCGTCTGCGTCAGGTCGACCTGGCCTTCCCAGATCTTTTCGCCGTTCTGGTTGGCGACGTCCTCGGCCGAGTACTGGTCGAGCGTGCGCTGGAACAGGCCGTTGCGCACCGCGGTGGCAATCGAGCGATCGCCGATGCGGTAGATGACGAGATCGGCGGCTTCGGCGTTGATCGAGGTGATCGGCAGGCCGCCGCCGAGGCCGGCGGGCATGACATAGGCGTTGTTGGCAAAGCCGACAAAGGGCGAGCGATCTGGCACATAGATGCTGAGATCGGCATCGTTACGCAGCTCTTCGCCGTTCTGCGAGGGCAGGCCCGAGCGAACGGTCACCGCATAGCGGCGGCCGTGCTCGACGCCGGTCAGGCAGACCTGGTTAGATTCGGGTTCGATCGACACGGTCGGCGCATCGCGCACCACGACGTAGTTGGAGAAATCGGTGTCGGCGGCGAGCGGGTCGGAGAAGACGACGCAGATGCGCGGCGTGGCGGCTTCGGAATCGACCTCGTTCGAGGTGATGCGGAAGCCGTGCTGGGCCACAACATCATCGAGCCGCTGCGCGAGCTCGGCGTTGTCGACCAGCGCGAGGCTGGTGCGATAGGTGGCGATCGACTCGCGCCACATCTCGCGGCGTTCCAGCCCGCGGGCGAGAGCGGCAAGCGCGGTGGCGCGCTCATCGACGCTCTGGCTGCCGAGGAAGGCGTTCATGGCCGCATAGGTGCCGGTGACGCCGAAATCGTAGGCCTGCGAGGAATTGTTGTTCTTCGCCTCTTCCTCGGCGCGGGTCAGCGTCAGGTCGGCGAGCTTCATCCACAGCGAGGGATCGTTGCCGTTGATGCCGAGCGCCTGCCGGTAGGAGACAAGCGCGCCGGCCGGGTTCTGCTGCGCCACCGCCTCATCGCCCGCGGCGACGAGATCGGCAAAGGCGATGCCCTTGGGGGCCGGATCGGAGGCGGCGAGGTCCTTGGCGAAGCCGCGGGCGCCGTTGACGATGTCCTGCGCCGGGAACGGCAGTTCGGCGAGGCGCTCCTCGACGCTCGCCTGCGACTGCTTGATGGTGCCGGAGGTGGCGCCCTTGAAGGCGACGGGCTCGCCGGCCGCGCCCTTGAGGAAGCACCACTTTGATTTGCTGTTGTAGGTGAAGGCGCTGCACATGCGGTCGCCGACGCAGGCGGTCTGGCACGCCTTCAGCGTCACGTCCTTTTCGATCGCGTAATCGAAGCCGGGCAGGTCGGTATCCGGGAGAGTTTCGTAGCTACGGTCCTGCGCCATTGCGGGCGAGAAGCCAAAAGCCATGACGAGCGCAACCAGCCAGCCAGCCGACCTAAGAAGCCGCATGTTCGAAATCCCTCAAAATATGCCCCTTGCGGGACCAAGCCACGATAGGTTTGCGGCTTTTTTCGGAGAATCGAGAGAGTGGCGCAACCGCCAAAACTTTGCCGGTCACCCAATAATTGGTGAACGCTTCATTCCATGTTCATGTTGCTCAGCCGAGCTCGAGCGTCGTGATCGAGAAGATGCGCTCGACCGGCAGGCCGGGGTCGGCGCCGCGATACATACGGGCGGTCTCGAAGGTCGGCGTGAGGGCCGAGTCGCGTTGCCAGCGCGACGCCCGCCGCGTTGGGGGCGGGAATATCGATGTAGATGGGAGCGCCGCCAGCGTGGGTGAGAAGTGAGCCGAGGAGCGCCTCGGCCACCGCCGCATCATCGGCAAACAGCGGGCCGAGCTTGAAGCCATCGACGGCGCGCCGGATGGTGCCATAGCCGCGCAACCGGGTGCCGTCGAAGAAGCCCTGCGTCCAGCGGCCGGTGGACGGCTGGAGCCAGTGGTTCAGGAACGGCTGGCGCGCGGCGGGAAAGCACTGCGCGTCATAGGCGATGACCGTCGGCCAGTCGGCTGCGGCGATGGCGCGGACATCCGGCCGCCGCCCTGCGTCGAGCATGGGGACACCGCCCCAGCGGGCGCTGGCATGGGCGAGGACAAAGCCGGATTTGCGGTAGTTCTCCTGCTGGTCCGGAACCCCGTCGAGCGCCACGGTGCACGACCCGGCGCTTGCCATCGCGGCGTCCCAGATGGTCTTGCCGAGCCCGAGGCCGCGATGCGACGGGCGCACGATGTAGAGGCCGAGAAAGGCAAAGTGCGCGTCATATTTGACGAGGGAAATGCAGGCGACCGGCACGCCATCGGCAAAGCCCATGAGGAAGCCGGAGGGATCGGCCGCATGGAAGGCGGCGGCATCATCGAGGCCGGGGTTCCAGCCCTCGTCGCGCGCCCAGCCGAGCGCGGTTTCGAGATCGGACAGGTGCATCGGCCGGATCTCGAAGGTCATGCCGGCACCTGTACTGCAGCGGGTTTCCGGCGTCAGTCGAAGTGCCAGACGGCGCCGATCGTGCCCTTGTGACCGGTGAAGCCCGACGCACCGGGCGCGGGGTTGGTCTCGGACAGCGCGAGGTATTCGGCGCGCAGCGAGGCGTTGCCCCACAGCGCATATTCGGCGCCGCCGCCGACGGCATAGGCCGTCTTGCCGTTGACGCTGCCGGCGCCGGCCGCGCCATAGATCATGAGTCCATCGACCGGTACGACACCGAGGCGCGCAAGCGCGAGCGCCGAGACGCCCGTATCGCCCGAGGTGTCGAACAGGAAATCGCCCTGCGCTTCGACGCCCGCGACGATGCCGATGCCGCCGTCGAGAAGCCTGAAGTTGTAGCCGCCGAAGACACCCAGATTGCCGCGGGTGATGTGCGCGTCAAAGCCGACATCGGGGAAGAAATTGCCCAGCGCGTTGTAGTGCATGCCGTAGCCGATACCGGCATAGGCGCCGTCGAAATCGGTGACGGGCTGAGGTGCGGGCGAGAAAGCGTGGAAGCCGGGTTTTGACGAGGCGCCCTCGCCGAAGTGCCAGACCGGGCCGCCCTTGATGATCCAGGCGGTGATGCCGGGGATGTTCTTGCCGTTGGCCGCTGCCGCCTGCCCGATGGTGATGATGTCGGCGCGCAGCGACATGTTTTCGTAGACGCCCCATTCGAGGCCGAGGCCAAAGGCCCAGGCGGGGACGTTGTCGAACAGGCCGCCGCCGCCGAGCAGGTAGACCTGGAAATTGTCGGCAGTCTCAAAACCGAGTTTGCCGAAGCCGAGGACGGCGGTGTTGTAGGTGCCGGCGAAATCGGAATCGAGGTGGCCCTGGATCTCGGCGCCCGCGATCACGCCGGGCGCGAGATAGGTGTTGTAGCCAACCACCGCGCCGATGCCGTAGCGATCGATCCCGCCGGTGGGGAAGAAATTGCCGTGGTCGGCGCCCGACATGCCGAACAGCACGCCGGCATAGAGGCCCTCGAAATACTGTGGGGCCGTGAGGTCCGCGGCGATCTCGGGTGCGAAGAGCGTGGGCGAAAGGTCGGCGGCGCTCGCGCCGGTGGACGCAAACGCGGCGCATGTCGCAGCTGTCGCGAGTGCCAGACGGATCTTCATGTAGGCCCCAACTTGTGTTCGAACGGCATCATTGTGCCCGCTAATCGCCTTTCCGCAAAGGGATTTGTTGCCTCGCGGGCTCCCCTGCGGCGGCCTGTTGCATGTCTGCAACCGCCCTCGCGGCGGCTCAGGCCACCTGCCCCGCCGCCCAGCCCGACGCCCAGGCCCACTGGAAGTTGTAGCCGCCCAGCCACCCGGTGACATCGACGCATTCGCCGATGAAGTAGAGGCCCGGCACGCTGCGGGCTGCCATCGTGGTGGAGTCGAGCCCGGCGGTATCGACGCCGCCCAGCGTCACTTCGGCGGTGCGGTAGCCTTCGGTGCCGGTGGGTTTGACACTCCACTGCTTCAGGCCAGCGGCGATTTTCGCGATCTTGGCGTCGGAGAAATCGCCGACGATGCCCGGCATGGCGATATCCTCGGCCAGCATCTGCGCGAGGCGCTTGGAGAGGAACTGCGACAGCACCGTCTGCAGCATCAGCTTCGGCGTTGTCTGGCGCGCGGTGCGGAACAGGTCGGCGATATCGGTTTCGGGGGCGAAATCGATGCTGATCGGCTCGCCTTCGCGCCAGTAGCTCGAAATCTGCAGGATCGCCGGGCCCGACAGGCCGCGATGTGTGAACAGCAGCGCCTCGCGGAACGACTTGCCGCCGCCGGTCGCCGCTACATCGGCGCTGATCCCGGCGAGCGGGGAAAGCCGCGACAGGATGCCGGGCTCGAACATCAGCGGCACCAGCGCCGGGCGCGTTTCGGCGACGGCGAGGCCGAACTGCTCGGCCAGCCGGTAGCCGAGCCCGGTCGCGCCCATCTTGGGGATCGACTTGCCGCCCGTCGCGACGATGAAGGAGGTACAGGCGATCTCGCCCGAGGCGAGACGGACGGTAAAGCCCGTATCGGTCTTTTCGACGCTTTCCAGCGTCTCCTGCAGTTCGAGCGTCACCCCCGCTCTGCCCATTTCGGCGGTAAGCAGGTTGATGACCTGCTGGCTCGAGCCGTCGCAGAACAGCTGGCCCAGCGCCTTTTCGTGGTAGGCGATGCCGTAGCTTTCGACCAGCTTGATGAAATGGGCGGGCGTGTAGCGGGCCAGCGCCGAGATGGCGAAGCGCTTGTTGCCGGAAATGAAGCGGTCGGGCTTGGTGCCCGTATTGGTGAAATTGCACCGCCCGCCGCCGGAAATGCGGATCTTTTCGCCCGGATCGCGGGCGTGATCGAAGATCAGCACCGAGCGGCCGCGCTTGCCCGCCTCGATGGCGGCCATCATGCCGGCGGCTCCGGCTCCTGCGATGACAACGTCGAACTGGCGCACGGGGAATCCTGTTGTTGGTCACGAACTGCGCCGCTTGCTAGCATAGACCGGCGACCGGCACCCGCGGCAAACGCATCCGCCGCGCCGATGCGGCGTTACACCGGAGCAATGCGAGGAGGCATGCCCATGAATACGGCCAACCTGCAGCTTGAGGGGCTCTATATGGCGATTGCCGCCATGACCGAGGCGCTGAAGCAGAAGGGCCTGCTCAACGCCGGCGAAGTCGACACCGCGCTGGCCCGCGCCGAACAATCAGTGGCGGAAGGCGCCGAACGCTATCTGTCGCCGGCCAATCTGGAAGCAATCAGCTTCCCGATCCGGCTGCTCAGGATCGCCAATTCAACCTCGTTCGCCGGCCATCCGCGGCCGTTCTCCGAACTCACCCGCCGGGTCGGTGAGGTCAAGGACGCCCGGGCGCCGCTCAGTGACGAGGAAACCCTCAGGCTGGCGACGGTGCTTGAGCAGGAAAGCGACGCCTGACGCCAGTTCCATCACGATTGACTTATCTTCGTGAACGCAACCGGCAGGCCGGAAGCGACGTTTCCTGTGCCAATGACGGCTCGGCCGTCCACGCAGGAGATCGAAAACATGCGCAAGCGCGAGATCGAGAAGCTGTTGCAGCGTGCCCTCGCCGAGGCCCTCGGCGTCGAGTTGAAGCCTGCGGGGCGCAGGATTGTGGACGCGGCGCTGCATGCTGCACAGACCGGCCAGCGGCACGCCGCCTGAGCGATTTCATCTGACTGATGCCTAGCGCCCCGTTCCGGGTTCCGGAGCGGGGCGATGCTTTGCCCGGATCAGGTGGTGGCAGCGATCGCGGCCGTTGCCTGTTCGGCGACGCGACGCGCCCAGCGCGCCGAGGGACGGATTGCCGGTACGGACTGGCTGATCGGGCCGAACATCGCCTCGCGCTCTTCGGGCGTCGAGGCAAAGAACGGATAGCGCCGCAGCAGGTCGTCATACATCGGCAGCAGGTCGCAGGCGTAGAGCACCATCGGGAACGACAGCCCGTGATAGTAGCGCGGCTCGCTCATGGCGACCGAACGGTAGACCCGCCGGTAGAATGCGCCGTGTTCCGGGCGCACCGAGTTGAGGCAGTATTTTGCCCCAAAATGCTGCACCGCAATGGTCGGGATACGCAGCGTCAGATACGGCAGCGCCGGATAGGCGAGGCTCGCTTCATGATCGGCGGTAAAGCGGCCCGGATCCAGGATGGTCATGCCCTGATCGAGCAGCGGATCGAGGATATCGCCAAATACCGAGTGACTCGGCGAGCGGCGAAACTCGGGCGTCAGATGATGGAAGCGGACTGAACTGACCAGCTGGCCGTCAATATAGACGCCAAAGCTGTAGACGTTCGGCAGGTCGTCGAACTCGTCGCGCACCACTTCCTGCGAACTGATGGGAACGAACTCTTCGCGCCGGTATGCCTCGTAGCGCAACCGATACACTGGATCGAGCTGATCCGTGACAGTCACCCGCCGGTATTCGACGCGGTCCAGCAGATCAATCAGGGTCCCGGCGAAACGCGAAACGGGGGGACGCTCGATGTCCATAACACTCATCAAGACTACTCATAGTCGGGAACTCGATGAGCAACGTTTACTCCCTATTCACCACGCCAGTACTCGGAAAAGTGACCGGGGCGCCCTGGGTCGGGGGCGAAATATGGTTAATATACTGTTAGGGATCGTTAAAATTTGATTAAAATCAGCGCTTTATGCGCCGTTAACCAGTTTTGCGATTCGCTCCGCCGGGCGAGGTGGAGCCCATGCGTTTCACCAGTTCGGCGGTGTCGCGGGCCGGCAACGGGACGCCGAAAAGGTAACCCTGGATCTGGTCGACCTTGGTGTGCGCGCTGATCAGGGTCAGCTGCTCTTCGGTCTCGACGCCTTCGGCAGTCACCTGCAGGTTGATGTCCTTGCCAAGCTGGGCGACGTTCGACAGCAGCCGCAGCGAACGCGGGTTGGTGCCGATATCCATGACGAAGCTGCGGTCGATCTTCAGCTTGCTGAACGGCAGCGCCTGCAGGTAGCTCAGCGACGAATAGCCGGTGCCGAAGTCGTCGAGGGCGATGCCGATGCCCTGCGCGGCGAGCGCCGACAGGATGGTGGTGGCGGCCTGGCGCTCGTCGATGAACGCGGTTTCCGTGACTTCGATCTCGAGCCGGTGCGGCGCGAGCCCGCTTTGCTGCAGCGCTTCGCGCACCATACCGCCGACATCGGCATCCCGAAAATCCCGCGCCGAGATGTTCACCGAGACCGACACATCCTCAGGCCAGTTGCGGCATTCGGTGGTGGCCGAGGCGAGAACCCAGCGGCTGATCTCGGAAATGAGGCCCGTTTCCTCGGCCAGCGGGATGAACAGCGACGGCGGAATGGCCCCAAGCTCGGGATGATGCCAGCGCGCCAGCGCCTCGCAGCCGACAACCCGGCGCGTCTTGAGATCGACGATCGGCTGATAGACCAGCCCCAGGCCGCCTTCGGCGACGGTCACGCGCAGGTCGGCCTTAAGCCGCTGACGATAGCGGTAGTCGGTGTCCATCTCGTCGTGGAACGCCTGCACCTGCTGTTTGCCGTTGCTCTTGGCCTTGTAGAGCGCCAGGTCGGCCTTGATCATCAGGGCATCGAGATCGTCGGCGAGATCGCGCGAGGCGACGAGGCCGATGGACACGTTGGCCGACAGCACTTCGCCCATGACTTCGATGGCCGGCTGGAACGCCGCGAGGATGGCCGCCGCGTCGGCCGTGGACTCGGCCCGGCTCAGCACGCCGCTGCGATAGATGACGAATTCGTCGCCGCCGAGCCGGGCGACGAGGCAATCCCGGCCAAGCGACTCGCGCAGGCGCTGCGAGGTTTCGACCAGCACGCGATCGCCGATGAGGTGGCCCATCGTGTCGTTGACGTGCTTGAAATCGTCGATATCGACGATCATCAGCACCGACGTGTCGCCCAGCCGGCCCTGACGCCGGCGCTCCAGGTCGGCCTCGACCTGCTCGGTAAAGTAGGCGCGGTTCGGCAGCCCGGTCAGGGAATCGTAGTGCGCCATGAAATTGATGCGCTCTTCGGATTTCACCCGGTCGGTAATGTCTTCAAACAGGAGCACCGTCCGGTCCTGACGGGAGGACACGGTGACTTCGACATAGCGCGTATCGGGCAGGCGCAGCACGACCTTGCCGCCGCCGCGGGCGCGCACCGTATCCATCAGCCGTTCGGCGGCGCGCTGCGGAACGGTGCCGCGCGCCGCGGCCGCCGCGATCAGCGCCGAAAACGGCCGGCCGGTCCAGTTGCCGTCAACGAAACCGGAAAACACCAGCTCCGCCTTGTCATTGGCAACGGCGATGAGGCCGTTGGCATCGAGCATGCACAACCCGTGCTGCATCGTATCCATCGCCGTGTCGAGCTCGATGGCCAGCCTGCTGGCCTCGACCCGGCTGTGCACGGCGTTGAGCAGCACCGCCCGGACGTCCGCCGCCAGCTTGCGGTAGGACACTAGGATGATGAGCATCACGAAGGCGAGGAACCAGTGGTAACCGCCGCCGCCCAGGATCAGGCCACCCGCCATCAGCGACAGCGCGATGAGGAGCTGGATGGTCAGCAGCCGGTCGAGCCCGAAATTGCGGGTCACGATGCCGACCATGCAGCTCACCGTGACGACGAGGCTGATGGTCAGGGCGAAGGGGTCGCTGGCGAACACCGCACTGGCGAAACACCAGGCGCCGCACAGGAACGCAAACATGCCCGAGCTGAAGGTGACCCGGATTTCCCAGTGCGCCGCAGCTTCTACGTCGGTCGGCGCGATGTTGGCGCGCGCAAACCGCGCCATGTCGAAATAGCGGAAAATGGTGACGAGGACGAAGCCGGCGGCAATGGCCCACAGAGCCGGTGAGCCGGTCATGAATGCGGTGACGCTGGCACCCACGATGCACGCCATCGAGCCCATGACCATAGCGCGCCGGTCCGTGTAAACGGACTTGACGATGGACACGTAGTCGATGGCAGGCATCGACTTGCGGGCTGATGTGAACAAGCGGGCCTCGGGATTTGCTTTGTCGATCAAAGCCCAACAGCGTTAATATCGATTGAACGGCGCTGCGGGCGGCGAGCCGGCGGCGACATTGCTCTGCGCCTGGTGAAGGAGGTCTTAAGTGGATCTACCAGGTTTGCGCGTACTCATCTGTTTCGGAGCGCCAGAGGAGCCGATGCGATGACTGACCTGCTGGACGACAAGGCCATAGCCGCTGCACTTGCCGGCCTGACGGGATGGACCTACGACCCCGCCACACGGGCCCTGCGGCGCTCGTTCCGCTTCGGCAGTTTCAGCGAGGCCTTCGCGTTCATGACGCGCGTCGCGCTCGAAGCCGAGAAGGCGGACCACCACCCCGAGTGGTCCAATGTCTATGACCGCGTCGATATCGCGCTTTCGACCCATTCGGCGGGCGGCGTCACCGGCAGGGACATCGAACTGGCGCGGACCATCGGCAAACTTGTCTGATTTGCCTGCAGCAGGACGAAAAGCGCCGGGCGCGACCTGCACTTTTTCGCGAAATGCGGCTAGAACAGGCGCCAATCACCGAACACGCTCTTGAGGAGAAGACGATGGGTGCGGCCGACAAGTCGCGGAAACTGCGTTCACAGCAGTGGTTCGACAATCCCGACAATCCGGGCATGACCGCGCTCTACCTGGAGCGCTATCTCAACTACGGCCTGACCCGCAAGGAACTGCAGTCGGGCAAGCCGATCATCGGCATCGCCCAGACCGGCTCGGACCTTTCCCCGTGCAACCGCCACCATCTGGTGCTGGCCCAGCGCGTGCGCGAAGGCATCCGCGAGGCCGGCGGCATCGCCATGGAATTCCCGGTTCACCCGATCCAGGAAACCGGCAAGCGCCCGACCGCCGCGATCGACCGCAACCTCGCCTATCTCGGCCTTGTCGAACTGCTCTACGGCTACCCGATCGACGGCGTGGTGCTGACCATCGGCTGCGACAAGACCACCCCGGCCTGCCTCATGGCCGCCGCAACCGCCAACCTTCCGGCCATCGCGCTCAGCGTCGGCCCGATGCTGAACGGCTGGTGGAAGGGCGAGCGGACCGGCTCGGGCACCGTCGTGTGGGAGAGCCGCCAGCGCCTCGCCGCCGGCGAGATCAACTACGAAGAGTTCATGGAAATCGTGGCTTCGTCGGCTCCGTCGACGGGCTACTGCAACACCATGGGCACCGCCTCGACCATGAACAGCCTCGCCGAGGCGCTGGGCATGGAACTGCCGGGCGGCGCCGCCATCCCGGCGCCCTATCGCGAGCGCCAGCAGATGGCCTACGAGACCGGCAAGCGCGCCGTCGAGATGGTCTGGGAAGACCTGAAACCCTCCGACGTCATCACCCGCGCGTCGATCGAAAACGCCATCATCGTCAATTCGGCGATCGGCGGCTCGACCAATGCGCCGGTCCATATCAATGCCATCGCGCGCCACCTCAATATCCCGATCTCGGTCGATGACTGGCAGGAGATCGGCCACAAGGTGCCGCTGATCGTGAACATGCAGCCCGCCGGCAAGTATCTCGGCGAGGACTTCCAGCATGCCGGCGGCGTGCCCGCCGTCATCAACGAGCTGATGAAGCACGGCCTGATCCGCGAGAACGCCATGACGGTCAACGGCAAGACCATAGGCGAGAACTGCCGCGGCCGCGACATCGAGCTGCCGGACGTGATCCGTACCGTCGACAACCCGCTGGTCAAGGATGCGGGCTTCATCGTGCTGCGCGGCAACCTGTTCGACAACGCGATCATGAAGACCTCGGTGATCTCCAAGGAATTCCGCGACCGCTACCTGTCGAACCCCAAGGATCCGGAGGCCTTCGAAGGCCGCGCCATCGTCTTCGAGGGGCCGGAGGACTATCATCACCGCCTCGACGACCCGGCGATGAACATCGACGAGCACTGCATCCTGTTCATCCGCGGCGTGGGGCCGATCGGCTACCCGGGCGCTGCCGAAGTGGTGAACATGCAGCCGCCGGCTGCCCTCATCAAGCGCGGCATCCTCTCGCTGCCCTGCATCGGCGACGGTCGCCAGTCGGGCACGTCGGGCTCGCCCTCGATCCTCAACGCCTCGCCGGAAGCGGCGGCCGGCGGCGGCCTCGCCCTGATCAGGACCGGCGATATGGTGCGCGTTGACCTCAACAAGGGTGAGGCCAATATCCTCATCTCGAACGAGGAACTGGCCAAGCGCCGGGCCGAACTCGACGCCAAGGGCGGCTTCGCCATCCCGCCGAGCCAGACCCCGTGGCAGGAAATCCAGCGCGGCATCGTCGACCAGCTGGGCAACGGCATGGTGCTGAAGCCGGCGGTGAAGTACCAGCGCGTCGCCCAGACCCAGGGCCTGCCGCGCGACAACCACTGACGAGACCGGCGTGGCCGGGCGCAATGCCCGGCCATCCCGTGCGTTTGACGAGCATGGGTCCGATGACGCACTATCCGATCGGGGAATGCGCGCGAGGGCCGGATGCCGGATATTCTTGAATTCTGCCAGGGGCGCGAGGCGAGGAGCTTCAAGCCGGGTGACATCCTGATCCGCGAAGGCGGGCAGGACGGCAAGCTCTATGTGCTGATCGACGGCCAGGTCGAGGTCATGCGCAAGGACACCCAGGTCAGCTATATCGACGAGCCCGGCTCGATCTTCGGCGAGATGAGCCTGCTGCTCGACATGCCGTTCTCGGCGACGGTGAAGGCGCTGGCCGACACCAAGGCCTATGTCATCGACGACGCCATCAAGTTCCTGATGAGCGATCCGGCCATCGCCATCGAGGTCGCCTCGCTGCTGGCGCGGCGGCTCTACTACACCACCTCGTATCTCGTGGACCTGCAGCAGCAGGCGGCCGGCAAACGCGAAGACCTCGACCTCGTCGATCGCATTCTCGCCCAGCTGGTGCAGAAGCCCGAAGGCAAGCCCCGCCGCAAGAAGTAGCGTTCGGGCAGCGCGCCGTCAGCCACCCAACATCGACATCGCCACGATGTAGATCATCGCCGCATAGGTGAGCTGGTGCGTCAGCTGATCGATGCCGTGCAACCCCCAGAAGCGCCGCGGGTTGCCATCGATATGGACGCCCTTCGAGTACTGGATCTTGGCGTAGTCGAGGATGTAGTGGACGACAGCTTCGGCCGCGACGAGCGCCAGGAGCACCGGCAGCGCCGTGCCGGCAATCAGCAGCACGATGGCGGAGAGCCCCGCATGCACGGCCGCATGCGCGTAGCCGCCGGGATGTCGCAGATCGCCCTTGCCCACCAGCATCCACGCCGGTTGCAGGAAGTAGTCGGCGATGCAGTGCTTGATCTCGAGGCCAACGAACAGGATGAAGAACAGTCCAAGCATCGCCTGCGGCCCCTTGGCTACGGGAATGCGTAGCCGTTGCTGCGGCGCCGTCTGCCCGGCAACCGGCCCTCGTCCCCCTCACGCCATGCTTACAGTCCTTGGATGACGAGGCAACCCCTGCCGACGCTATTTGATGGCGCCGTGCCCTGCACGCCATTCAGCCAGAGTTCAGAAAAGTTGGCCGATCCTTAAAGCCGCGCGGGGCAGCGTAACGTGCCGGAGAATTGTGATGCAGAAGCTGACTCTGCATGCCGCCATCCTTTTGCTGTTGCTGGCCACCTGTGGCCATGCGGCGGCCGCTGCGGGAACCGCGGCCGGCGTCGATCCGGCTGCCGAGGCCCGCGGCAAAAACACCCGCACGCTGGTGGTGGGCGACGACATTTTCATCGGCGACCGCATCGTCACCAATGCCCGCGGGCTTGTGCAGATCATCTTCGATGACAAAACGAAGCTGGTGGTCGGGCCCGGTTCGGCATTGCTGATCGAGGATTACCTGCGGCGCGATGACGGCTCGGCCGGCAGGCTGGCGGTGAATGCGCTGAGCGGCACGTTCCGCTTCATCACCGGCAATTCCGCCAAGGGAAAGTACCTGATCACCACCCCGACCGGGCAGATCGGGGTGCGCGGCACGGCCTTCGACCTCTATGTCACCAAGGCCGCGACGCATGTGCTCCAACTGCATGGCGCGACCATCAACTGCTCGCGCAACGGGGCGTGCGAGAACATGACCAAGGTGTGCAACTACAGCGTGATCAAGGCCGGCGGGGTCGCCGTGTCCCCGCGCGTGCCATCCGCGGACAAGGCCGGCGCCTGGTTCGGCCTTGCCCGGTCGCAGGGCCCGCTGCTGCGCCCGTTCCGCGTCGCGGGGGCGGAGAAATGTGTCAGACCCTCTGCCGGAGCCGCCCCGGACGTGCCACAATCGATCAGTGACGGCCCTCCGGTCCGTCAGCAGCCGGTTGGGGGACCGGGATTTTGAGCGAGGCGCGGGGCCTCTTGGGAAGGTGAGAACATGTTGAACCTGGTGACGCGTATTGCCGCTCTGGCCGTGCTGACGGCGCTGGCGGTTCCGGCGCTTGCCGCCAACCCCACGGGCAAGGCCCTGGGTGTCGATCCTGATGCACGTACCGAATCCAGCCGCGCGGCGCGCACGCTGGTCGTGGGCGACGACGTCTTCATCGGCGACCGTATCGTGACGGACGCCAAGGGGCTGGTGCAGATCATGTTTTCCGACGACACCAAGCTGGTCGTCGGGCCGCACTCGGCGCTGCTGATCGAGGACTACCTGCTGCGCGACAACGGCCGCGGCGGCAAGCTGGCGATCAACGCGCTGAGCGGCACGTTCCGCTTCATCACCGGCGGCTCCGCCAAGAACAAGTATGCCATCGAGACGCCCACCGGCACGATCGGCGTGCGTGGCACGGCGTTCGACTTCTTCGTCACGCCGCAGAACACCTATATCCTGCAGCTGCACGGCACGAGCATCGACTGCCCCAATGCCACGCCCAACGATTGTGCGGTGCTCGAGTCGGCCTGTCAGATGGGCATCCTCGACCCCCAGAAGTTCGAGGTGCTGAAGCACACCGACGAACTCACCGGCGACCAGCGCGCCGAAGCCAAGGAGATGTTCCGCCTCGCCTTCTCGCAGGGCGACCTGATGCGCCAGTTCCGCGTCGCCGGCGCCGAGCGCTGCCTGAGGCGTGAGGCCACCAGCGCCCCTCAGGGCAACTCGATGAGTTCGCCCAATGAGGGCGAGCAGAAGCAGCCGCAGCAGGGCGGTTGCGACTATTACTACTCCTGTGGTCGCGACTCCGTGGGCCCCTGATCTGCTTGCGCAGCCACACACCGGCGCGGCACGGCGCCGGTGAGGCCTGCCACGGGGGCAATGCGTGAAGCGGATCGTACCTTCGCTGTTCGGCCTGCTGCTGGTGCTTGCCCTCGTGCTGCTGCGCGCGGCCGATCCCTATCCGGTGGAAGTTGCGCGCGAGACGGCGTTCGACTTCTACCAGCGCCTTGCCCCGCGTGAAAAACCCAACGATTTCCCCATCCGCGTCGTCGATATCGACGAGGCTTCGCTGGCCGATGTCGGCCAGTGGCCCTGGCCGCGCGACCGGCTGGCGCTGCTGACCAGCCGGCTCGCCGAACTGGGCGCCGCCGCAGTTGCCTTCGACGTGCTGTTCCCCGAGCCCGACCGCATGTCGCCCAGCCGCCTCGCGGCGGGTGTGCCGGGCCTTGACCCGAAAACCCTGCCCGATACGGATGCCCTGTTCGCCGCGGCCATCGCCGGGGCGCCGGTGGTGATGGGCTTTTCCGATACGGCTGGCACCACGGCGCTGCCGCCTGCCCCCAAAGCCGGCATCGCCATCAGCGGCACCAACCCGATCGGTGCGGTGCCAAAACTGCGCGGCGCGGTGCTGCCGCTTCCCGCCTTCGCCGACGCGGCGTCGGGCCTCGGCAGCCTCAGCCTCGACACCGGGGAACTCGCGACCACCGTGCGCCGCCTGCCACTGCTGTGGACGGACGGCAGGCAGTTCTTTCCCACGCTGTCGGTGGAAGCCCTGCGCGTGGCGCTGGGGGCACAGAACCTCGTCGTCCTCGGCGAGACCGGGGCGCCCTATGTCGAGGCCGTGCGGGTGGGCGAGTTCACCGTGCCCACCATGCCGGGGGGCGAGCTCTGGCTCTACTACCGCGAGCCGGACCCGAACCTCTATGTCTCCGCCCGCGACATCCTCGGTGACGGCTATGCCGCGCTGGCCGACCGGATTGCCGGACACATCGTCTTCGTCGGCACCTCGGCGAGCGGCCTCCTCGATATCCACGGCACGACGCTGGGCGACAACGTGCCGGGCGTGTCGATCCATGCCGAAGCGCTCGAGCAGATCCTGTCGAACACCTACCTCACCCGCACCGACTGGGTGTCGGGCCTCGAGATCGTCGGCTTCCTGCTGACCGGCGTGCTGCTGGTGCTGATCGTGCTGCGGCTTGGGCCGCTCGCCGGGCTCCTCACCGGCGCCATTGCGCTCGGCGGGTTCACCGCGTTTTCGTGGTTCGCCTATCGCCAGTGGGGCCTGATGATCGATCCGAGCTTTCCGCTCTTCGGGCTGCTGATCACCTACGCCGCGTTGACCTTCTTCCAGTACTTCATCGCCGACGCCGACAAGCGGCAGATCCGCCGCGCCTTCGGTTACTACGTCGCGCCGTCGCTCCTGACCGAGATCGAGCGTAATGCCGGAAGGCTGAAGCTCGGCGGCGAAACGCGCGACCTCACGGTGATGTTCTCCGATATCCGCGGCTTTACCGCTCTCAGCGAACGGCTGCCGCCCGAGAGCATCGTGACGCTGCTCAACATCCTGTTCAGCGCGCTGGGCAAGCGCATCGTTACCGAGATGGGCACCATCGACAAGTTCATCGGCGATTCCATCATGGCCTTCTGGAATGCCCCGGTGGACGTACCCGAACATGCGCGCCGCGCCTGCCTTGCGGCGCTCGGCATGCGCGCCGAACTGCGCGATCTCAACGCCCGCGATGGCTTCGGGCTCGGCGATGGGGGCACGGACCGGCAGGCTATCGCCATTGGCATCGGCATCGCCACCGGCCCTGCCCTTGTCGGCAATATGGGGCTCGAGACGCGCTTCGACTACTCGTGCATCGGCGACACGGTGAACACCGCCTCGCGCGTCGAGGGGGCGTGCAAGACCGTCGCCTACGACATCGTCGTCACCGCCGAAACCCGCGCCGCCGCGCCCGATTTTGCCAGCCTCGGCGCGGGCGCCATTGCGCTGAAGGGCAAGGCGCTGCCAGTCGATATCCACATCCTCGTCGGCGACGCGGCGGTGGCGAAGTCAGCGGGGTTCATCGCCCTCGAAACGGAGCACCGGCTGGCGTTGGTTGAGCTGCGCGAGGGCCGGGATGCCAGCGGCAGCATCGCGCGCTGCGCGGCCATGTGCGAGGCAGTGGAACCGGGGCTTGCGGCGTTCTACGAGACGCTCACGACCCGTCCCGAGGATTTTTCGGCACGTGCCACGGGCCTCTCTGCGCAAGACCTCCACCCCACCGGGGTCATTCCGGCGAAGGCCGGAATCCAGCCCTGACACTGACGATGGACCCCGGCCTGCGCCGGGGTGACTCAGGGTATCGCGGGGGCGTAAGCCTGCCGCATCTGCTCGATCTCATCCATCGCCGTGTGAAACGCCGACCAGTCGTCGCGCTCGGCGATCGGGGCCCAGATGGCTTCCATTTCATCGATCAGCATCGAGCGCGGCTTTTCCCGGGCGAAGTAGGGGTGATCGAGATTGTGCGTCGACAGCGGCTCGCGTGAGACGAGCATCTCTCGGAGAGACGCAAATCTCTCATCGGCATAGAGCGCCGCCGATGGGCTGCGCGCCGCGCGTTCGGCGCTCAGCCGCCCGCCGCGCCAGTCGAAGAAGAACTGCTCGTAGGGCGCCTGGCTTTCATAGAGGAACGCGAACAGCGCCGAGGCAAAGTCGCCATCCGCTTCGCTGCCGAGCGAAGAGATCGCCAGCCGGTTGAGCAGCGCCGCCCAGATCGCCTGCTGGAAGGCCGGCCAGTAGCGGTTGAGCGCCGCTTCAAGATCGTCATGCGTGCCGAGCGGTAGCAGGCACTCCGCGAGCCGCGTCAGGTTCCACGCCAGCACATCGGGCTGCCGCCCAAAGGCATAGAGCCCGGTCTGGTCAAAGTAGGCCGCGGTGAAGGCCGGATCGTAGCGCGGCAGGAAGCGCCACGGGCCGTAGTCAAAACTCTCGCCGGTGATGTTGATGTTGTCGGTGTTGAGCACCCCGTGCACGAACCCCGCCGCGATCCATCGCGCCCCGGTCTTCGCCACGCTTTCGGCCACCGCGCCGAGAAGTTTCGCGGCCCGCTGGTTGTCGCCCTCCGGCGAAAGCCCCGGATAGTAGGTGGCCAGCGAGTAATCGAGCAGCCGCTTCAGCCGCTCCTGGTCCTTGAAGTAGCTGAGCCGCTGGAAGGTGCCGATCCGGACATGGCTGTGCGACAGCCGCACCAGCACCGAAGCGCGCGTCGGCGACGGCTCGTCGCCGCGCTCCAGTTCCTCGCCCGTCTCGACCAACGAGAACGACTTTGACGTATCGACCCCGAGCGCCTCGAGCATCGAGGTCGCCAGCACCTCGCGCACCCCGCCTTTCAGCGTCAGCCGCCCATCGGCGCTGCGCGACCACGGCGTCCGCCCCGAGCCCTTGGTGCCAAGGTCAAGCAGCCGCCCGCGTTCATCCTCAAGCTGGGCGAACAGGAAACCCCGGCCATCGCCGAGATCGGGGTTGTAGGACTGGAACTGATGCCCGTGATAGCGCAGCGCCAGCGGCTGCTCAAAGCTGCCGGGCAGCGGCGCGAATTTTCCAAAATGCTCGACCCACGCCGCATCCGTGAGCGTATCGAGCCCCACCGACTGCGCCGCCCGCTGGTTGCGATAGCGCAGGATGTGCTCGGGAAAGCTTGCGGCGTGGACGGGATCGAAGAAGCCGTCGCCGAGTGAGGCGTGGTCCGTGCGGGGTTTGTAGGGGGTCACTGATAGCCCCCCTCATCCGCCCTTCGGGCACCTTCTCCCACGGAGGGGAGAAGGCCAATGAACCGCAGGCTCTCAGTCGGGTCCTTCTCCCCTCCGTGGGAGAAGGTGGCGCGCAGCACCGGATGAGGGGGGCTCGCAGTTAGCGAGATCACTTCCGGAACACCCCGACCAGTTCCACATGCGGCGACCAGGCGAACTGGTCGACCGGTGTTACGGCGTCGAGCTTGTAGCCGCCGGACATGAGGATCGTTGCGTCACGCGTAAAGCTGCGGGGGTCGCAGGAGACAGCCACCACCGTCTTCACCTTCGAGCGCGCGATTTCGCGCGATTGCGCCTCAGCGCCGGCGCGGGGCGGATCGAACACGATGGCATCGAACGGCTCGAGCTCGATGGGCGCCAGCGGATCGCGGAACAGGTCGCGCGTCGCGGCCGTCACCGGCTTCAGCCCGCGCGTGAACCGCACCGCCTTCTGCAGCGCGGTGATCGCCGGTTTGTCGGAATCGAAGGCTGCGACCGAGGCCTGTTCGGCGACGCGCAGCGCGAACGGGCCGGCGCCGGAAAAGAGATCGGCCACCGATTTCGCCTTGCCGATGCCTTCGACCACCAGCCGCGCCAGCGTCTCTTCGGCCGCGGCAGTGGCCTGCAGAAAACTGGTGGCCGGTAGCTCGACCGTGGACCGGCCCATCGTCACCGTGGGCGGGCGCGCCTGCACGATGGTTTCGCCGTTGTAGGACAGCCGCGCGAGGTTGAAGCGCTGCGCCAGCGGGATCAGCTTTTCCGGCTTCAGCCCGCGCTTGTCGGATTTCACCGCAACGTCGATGCCGGTGGCAGTCGCGGTGCACAGCACGTCGCAGTCCCCGATCAGCGCGCCGGCGGCCCGGGCGATCATCGGCGCGGCCTCGCGCAGCGCGGGGACGAGGATCGGGCAGGTCGCGATGCTCAGCAGCTCATGGCTGCGGGCGCGCATGTAGCCGGCCCCACTGGTGGTGGCATGCAGCGTCGCACGGCGGCGGCCATTGCCGCGCGCATCGAGCACCGGCAGCACCGGCGCATCGATGCCGCCATGGCGCAGCGCCTGTTCCACCAGCCCGCGCTTGAACTCGGCATAGGTCGTGGGGCCGACATGCTGCAGCAGGCAGCCGCCGCATTTGGTGAAATAGGGGCAGAACGGCTCGATCCGGTCCGGCCCGGGTTCGACCAGCGACACCATCGTGCCGCGGTCGCCCTCGGCCTCCACCTCGGCAATATCGCCCGGCAGGGTGAACGGCACGAAGACGCGCCGCCCCTCGACATCGGCGACACCTTCGCCGCGTTGACCAAGACTTTCGATTTTCGTGAGCGCAACCATGCGCCCGTCACTAGCAGGAAATCTGCCGGACGCCATCAGGCCTTCGGCTGGCTGACCATTTCGAGGAGGCTCACGATCGACACGAACGGGATGCCGACACGCTCGCTGAGCCCCGAGGCGCAGGTGGAGACGGTCGAGATGCCGAGCGTGCAATCCGCCGGCACTTCCCCCTTGGCGAAGCGCGTGGCCCACTCGTTGAGCTCGGGCACGAACAGGCCCTTGTCGCCGCCATAGCCGCAGCACTGGAACGACGACAGCACGATCACCTTTGTCGCCATCGCGGCGGCGAGCGCGTTGATCGCGTCCTGCTCCTTGAGCCGCTGCGCCGAGCAGTTGTGATGCACTGCCAGCACCGGTACAGGCCGGTTGATCGTCAGCTTCGGCAGCACCTCGGCCAGCAGGAACTCCGCCGAATCGAACACTGCCGTATCGCTGTGGTGCTCGCGCATGTGTTTCGTGCAGGTCGAGGCGTCGGTGACCACCGGATCGTGTCCGTGCGAACAGGCCGTGAGCTTTTGCTCCAGCCGCCCGCCGACCCGCGCCGCTTCCTCCGGAAAGCCCTTCGACTGGAACGGCTGACCGCAGCATTCGCCTTCGAGCCCTTCCGGCACGACCGGACTGAACCCCGCACGCTTCAGCAGTTCCAGCATCGCGTCGGTCGTGGGCAATAGCCCGTTCTCGCGCGTCGCCGCGCCGAACATGCGGGTCGCACACGAGGGGAAGTAGACCACATTGCCGTTCGGCGCTTCACTCGCCGCCACCGGCTTCGGCGCACCCGGCCCCGGGCGCAGCGCGCGGCTGACACGCGGCACGCGCTCGCCGCTGACCTTGCGGGCAAGGCCCGCCAGCGCATCGGTGACGCCGTCGCCGATGATGGTGCGGCTCAGCGTCTGCGCCCCGACGCCCAGCCGCATGCCGCGCTCGACGGCCCTCGTATGGTCGGCCACCCAGTGCGCCACCTTGCGGTCCGCGTCGGTCCGCCGCTTCGCGCGCTCGCCGAGGATCATCGTGCCGGTTTCGATGCCGACCGGGCAGCGCAGCGCGCAGACATTGCCCGCCGCGCAGGTCGCCATGCCGGCATATTCAAAGCTCTTTTCCATCGCCGCGAGGCGCACCGGGTCCTCGCCCGTCTGGCGCAGCCGCGCCCGCTCGCGCGTCACGGCGATGCGCTGGCGCGGCGACATGGTGAGCTGCACCGACGGACAGGCCGGCTCGCAGAAGCCGCATTCGATGCAGAGGTCGATGATCGGATCGGCCAGCGGCATCAGCTTCAGGTTCTTGATGTGCGTCTTGTCATCCGGTGTGATCATCACGCCCGGATTGAGCAGCCCCTCGGGATCGAAGATCGGCTTGATCCGCTGCATGATCTCGTAGGCGCGCTTGCCCCACTCGGCCTCGACAAACGGCGCGATGGCGCGGCCCGTGCCGTGCTCGGCCTTGAGGCTGCCGCCATAGCGGATCGACACCAGCTCGCTCAGCGCCACGTTGAAGACGTCGAACTTTTCCGCCGAGCCCGGCTGCATGAAGTCGTCGGCCATCATGAAGTGCAGGTTGCCAGCAAGCGCATGCCCGATGATCGAGGCCTGGTGATAGCCGTGCTCATCGAGGAGCTTGCGCAGATCGATAACGAAATCGGCGAGCCGGTCGACCGGCGCCGCCACGTCCTCGGTCATGAAGGTCGTGCCCTTGGGCCGCGCCGCGCCGCCCGAGGCAAAGAACCCCTTCCGCATGTCCCACAGCGCATCGTACTTTTTGGCGTCGACCTCGAAGTTGATGTTGAACGCGCCCTCGCTTTCAAGGATCGCGACGGTCTTTGCGATCTCCACCTCAAGCGTCGCCTCATCGGGCGCCGCGACATCGATCAGCACCGCCGGGGAGTTGTCGGTGAAGTGCGGCATGTAGCGCTGGATGATCGGCAGGTTCTCCGCCGTCGCCAGCGCGCGCCGCTCGATATACTCGGCGGCCACCACGCCCGTCGTCGTCTGCACCCCGCCATTGGCGAGTTTCGAGATGGCGCGGGCGCAGGAGTACGGATCGGGGAAGACGATGAGGTCCGTCGCCTTGAACGGATGCTCGTCGATGGTGCGATAGGTCACCTCGGAGACAAAGCCGAGCGTGCCTTCGGAACCGACGGCGAGGTGAATGAGGATGTCGATGGGGTCGTGGAAATCGATCAGCGCATTGATCGAATAGCCCACCGTGTTCTTGATCTTGTACTTCTTGCGGATCAGCGCGACGAGTTCGGCGTCGGCCATCACCTCGTGGTGCAGCGCCGAGATCTGCTCGAGCATCGCGGCATGGGTGCGCTTGAAGCTTGCGACCGACTCCGGATCGCCCGAGTCGAGGATGGTGCCGTCGACCAGCATCAGCCTGAGCCGCACCATCGTGTGATAGGTGTTGTAGGCGACGCCGCAGCACATGCCCGACGAGTTGTTGTTGACGACGCCGCCGATCTTGCACGTCGCCTGCGAAGCGGGATCGGGCCCCAGCTTCTTGTTGAACGGTTTCAGCGCCTTGTTGACGTTGGCGACGATGTTGGCCGGCCCGAGCACCACATGCTCGCCGCCATCAACCACCTGCAGTTTCTTCCAGCCATCGCCCAGAACCGCGAGCACGCCCTCGGTCATCGCCTGGCCCGAAAGCGACGTGCCGGCGGCACGGAAGGTCAACGGCAGGCCCTCGGCGCGCGCCGCTGCGATCACCGCGCGGACTTCGTCCTCGGTATTGATGATGACGACGACGGAAGGGATCAGCCGGTAGGAACTGGCGTCGGCCGAATAGGCGTAGGTCATCAGCGGATCGGTCATGATCCGGTGGGGACGGATGGTGCCTTCGAGACGCGCGGCGACCCGGCGGCCGGCTGCCTGCTTGTCCGCGTGGATTGGCGCCATCTGGTTCATCGTCACGTCTCCGTCTGTACGCACCGGTTCTATGCCCATTCCCGCGCCAATGGGAGTGCGGCCGATCGCCGGATCGTTCGGCGCACGCGGCACAAACGAAGAGGGCGGCCCTGCGGCCGCCCTTTCAGTCTGTTGATGAAACCGTCCCCTAGAGGTCGATCTCGTCTCCCGGATTTCGGCCGGATTGCCGGATCTCGCCCGCCGCACGGCGGAGGATGTCAGCAACGGACTTCTGGTCCTCCGGACGCAGCCGGACCGCTTCTGCCAGCGCCGCCTTCAACTCGCGGCGCGCCTCGTTGACCTCGGGAATCACGTCGGCCATGTCGCGATCGGGCCGGGGCCCCCGGCCGTAGCCGTGGCGCGGACCGCCATGATGGCGCAGGCCACCGCGATGTTCGCCGCCAAACGGACGCTCATCCGGGCGGCCGGGACCGTCCTGCTGCTGCGGCTCACCGGTAAACGGCCAGCCGTCGCGGCCCATTTCACGGAACTCCTGCATCTTCGCCCCGGCCTTGCCGAGGAAATCGAGCGTCGACTGGATCGCCTCGCGATTGTCCGCGAGGTGCTGCCGGCCGGCGTCGGTGATGGTGTAGAGCTTGCGGTTGCCGTCGGCCTCCGAGGTCACGAAGCCCGCCTCCTCGAGGAAGGTCAGCGCCGGATACACGATCCCCGGGCTCGGCGAGTAAAAGCCCTGCGACTTGTCCTCGACGGCCTTGATCAGGTCGTAGCCGTGGCGCGGCTGCTGCTCGATGAGATAGAGCGCAACGAGCCGCAGGTCGCCACTCGCGAGCATGCGCCCAATGCGGAAGTTCCCGCTGAACCCGTCGATATTGGAGCCCCACTGGCGCGCCATGCGCTCCAGCTTGCGCCACCCACGGTCCCAGCGTTCGTCATAATTGTGATCGGCCATAATTGCCTCTCCGATATATTTTTGCATGACCGAAGGTAGATCGCATCGAGTGCGGGTTCAAGTGGGTGTGCGAAAGATATATCGTGCGAGGTGGTGAGCGTCGGCCTCCCTGCTCCTTGCGGCGGATTGCGGGTGGGGTCCACACGAGGACGCACCCGGCCGCCGGCAACCCACTACGATATTGCCGCGATATATCTTTCTACAGACGCCGCCAGCCGCGCCTTGGCGTCGTGGTCGCACACGCGGTCCCACCAGGCGGCGTACATGCGCTCGAACGGATAGGGCGCGACCTTCGCGGCAATATCGCGGACCTTTCGGGCGGAAAGCGGGATGAGGTTGGGGTATGAGTACATGAAACTCATCCAGCGCGTGTCGGGCACCACGGTGATCGTGTCGCCGGTCAGCAGCGCACCCTGCCCACCCGCGCCGGCGGCCCAGTGCAGCACGGCGCTGCCGGCAAAGTGTCCGCCGGTCCGGATCAGGGTAACCCCCTGCCCCAGATCGAGCGTCTCGCCCTCCCACAGCCGGATTGCCGGGTCGGGCCGGGTGATGTGCAGCACATCGTCGGCATGGATATAGACCGGCACCCCGCCAAACGCCTCGCTCCAGTCGACCATCGAGGAATAGTAGTGCGGGTGCGAAATGGCGATGGCGCGCAGCCCGCCGAGCATCTGCAGCTGCGTGATCGCCTCGTCCGTGATGAGCGGCGTGCAGTCCCACATCACCCCGCCGCCGGGCTGGCCGATATGGAGCGCGCGCTGGCCGATGGCAATCTGCGGGATGGCGCCGATGCCGGTGAGCCCGGGTTCGAGCGTGCGAATTTCGTTGCGGTGGGTTTTCTGCAGCTCTACGAGCGTCGTCCAGGCCTGGCCGCCCGCTCGCACATATTGCCTCTCATCCTCGCAGATCCGGCAATGCGCCGGCGGATCATCGGACGGCGTGTAGGCCTGTCCGCAGGTCGCGCAGATGTATGACGGCATAAGACCCCTACTCCGCGGCCTGCTGCTTCCAGTTCTCGAGCTCTTCGAGCGTATCACCCGCCTGGGCGATGGCGAAGTTGTAGATGTCGTAGCTCGATACTGTGACGCCATAATAGCCCGGCCGGTCGCGGGCTTCGTTCTTGAGCTTGAGGATCAGGTCGCGATCGGCGCGCTTCAGGTCGGCGCGCAGCATGTCGTCGCGGCTGAGCCGGATCTGGAAGTCGAGCGGCTCCCAGCCCCACAGGTCGCAGGTCCACGGATTGCCCTCGAAATCGCGGAACGCGAGACTCCAGCACAGGCCCGGGCCCTTCTGCAGCGGCTCGACATATTCGTTGAGGAAATTCGCCTTGTGCAGTTTGAGGCCAATCCCCTCGAAATGCAGCGCCAGTTCGCCGCCGAACGCCGCCCACTCGGCCCAGCGCTCACCCTCGACCGGCATGTGGATGTCGATATCGCGCCTGACCATCAGGTCGTATCCGGCGCTGCCCGTCACCATCGCCCGGCCGAACCGCATTTCCAGCAGCGTGAACAGGCCGGTCTGGGTCAGCAGGTCAACCGCTTCCGAACGCAGGGTTTCGGCGAGGGCTGCGCGATCGGCTGGGGTCATGGCGGTCTCCGGGGGCACGAATCAAAAAGCCCGGCGCCGTGAGGAGCCGGGCTTTCGAAACTGTGCTTCGAAGCAAGGGCAGCTTTGTGGCCGCCCGCTTACTCGGCCTTGGGCTCGGCAGCAGCAGCGGCTGCGGCGGCTTCCTTGGCGGCGAGTTCGACGGCCAGCGCCTCGGCGGCAGCGACCTTCTCGGCCTCGCGGGCGCTCTTGGCCTCGAGAGCGGCTTCGCGCTCGCCGGCTTCGATCTTGCGCGTGCGGGCGCCCTGGTTCTCGAAGATACGGGCAGATTTGCCGCGACGATCGCGCAGGTAGTAGAGCTTGGCGCGACGGACCTTACCGCGCTTCAGCACTTCGACGCGGTCGATATTGGGCGACAGGACCGGGAACACGCGTTCCACGCCTTCGCCATACGAAATCTTGCGGACGGTAAAGCTCTCGTCGATGCCGTGGCCGGAACGGGCAATCACCACGCCCTCGTAAGCCTGCAGACGTTCCTTGTCGCCTTCGCGGATCTTCACCCACACCTTGACGGTGTCGCCGTGGGTAAAGTCGGGATGATTGCGCTTTGCGGCAAGCGCGTCGTACTGCTCTTTATTGAGCTGTTCGATGATGTTCATGTCTTGATCCGTTCTGATCTTTTCATTGGAGCGTTTCGCCGGGAACGTCCCGGCCGCTCGGTCTTGGTTTTACGGAGCTTTTGTCTCTTATTGGCTGGCCCGAAGGCAGCAGCGGCCGGGCTATAGGAGATTTTCCCGCCGGAGTCTAGGGCCGGAGGTTTGCCGGTGGTGGCGCGCTTCGTGGTTCGACAGGCTCACCACGAAGCTACTGATGCTGGCGGGGAAGCTACCGGTTGCTGGCGAGCAGTCCGCGGCGCTCGCCGCCCCTGCCCGCATCCCACCCACCCACAACGTCATACCCGGGCTTGACCCGGGTATCCATGCGATGCCGCCGCACAACCGATGGATCGAGTGGATGGCCGGGTCACGCCCGGCCATGACGACTGAGGGTGCAGAACGCGCTTACAGCCAGCCGGCCAGCAGCCCGACCCCGCCGAGCGCGAACAGCGCGGCGGCGGCCTGCGCGGCCGGGCGGCCAAACTTGCCCACCAGCCGCGACACGCCCGTCGCCGCGCCGATACCGGCGAGGTGGAGCGCGGCGGTCGCCAGCAGGAAGCCCAGCGCATATTCGAAGCCAACGGCGTTCACCGGCATTTCGGCGCCATGCGCATGGCCGTGGAACACGGCGAAGACACCGACCAGCGCCATCGCGGCAGCGACCGGCATCGGCTTGCCCCAGGCGGCGGCGGCGCCAATCACAATCGAGGAGAGCGCAATGCCCAGTTCGACAAACGGCACCGTAACCCCGCCCACGCCGAGCCCGAAGCCGACTGCCATCATGGCAACGAAGCTGAGCGGCACGAGCCACAGCGCGCGGCCGCCGAGGACGAAGGCGAAGACGCCGACGGCAACCATTGCCAGCACGTGATCGAGCCCGCCGGCCGGGTGCATGAAGCCGGAGAGAATGCCCGCCGTGTCGCCGTGGCCGGCATGGGCCAGCGCCGCGGTCGGGGCAGCAATGAGAATGAGGGAAAGCAGGGCGCGCATAACGATCTCCATGTCGGGACCCACCGTCCCGCGTTGTCCATACCTGTTCGTGACGGCCGGTCTCCTGGCTCCGGACCTCTCCCCCGCCTTCCCAGTCGCAAACCAGTGGCACGCTGGGGGAGATATGGTCCGTTACAGTCGCGGGGGCGGCGCCGGCATTCGACCGGCTTCCCGTTTCACCCGGCCTAGCAGCCGGGCACCGTCGGCCCACTCTTGTCAGGTCGCCATGCGGCTGGCAACGGGTGGCGGCTTGATTTGCCGCAAGACAGGCGCGCGCCGCTGGAGTATCTGGGCGGCATGGCCTGGACCGGGAAGATCGGGGAGACGTTGCGCGCGCTGGTTGTGCTGGCGCTGTTCTTCCTCAACTTCGCGCACGTGCCGCTGTCAGCGGCCCCTGCCGACGCCTTCGCCCCGCTCAGCGTCGCCAGCATCTGCGGCGATCCCATCGGCGGCGATCGCACCGGCGACCACGCCCCCTGCCATGCCTGCCGGATCGGCGCGGGCGCCGATCTGCCGCCACCCTGCCCGCTCACCGTGCCGGCGCTTTTCGCCACCGGCGTCGACTACTCCGCCGTTCTTCCTGCCGCAGAGCCGGCCCTGCCGCGCCTCACCGCAAAGGCCCGCGCCCCGCCTGCCGCCTGAATCTCTGCATCGCACCAACCTGCAATTCGAGATCAGAACCATGAAGCACCTTGCCTTTGCG
>DAORUH010000004.1:0-51232 GCA_035433065.1 Devosia sp.
CGCTCCACGCCACCACATGCGCGCCGCTCCGAAGGAACGGCAGGTTCATGCGCTCGCGAACCCGGTGATAGGTGGCGAACCCGTCGCGGATCATCTGCAGCTCCAGGCTCCCCGTCGGCTCGTCGAATCCGGTATGCAGCAGCGCACTGTTGCCCTTGCTCGCGCCTTCGAGGATGTCGGCCGCCTTTTCCAGCACCACGGTGCGGATGCCGCGGATGGCGAGGGCCCGCGCGATGGCGCAGCCGACGACGCCCGCGCCGATGACGGCGGCGTCGAACCCGGCGATGGTGGCGGACGTGTCCGTGAGGGGCGAGGAGTGGTGGAGCATGTGTCGACCAGATTGACCGAACGGTCACATCACTGTCACAATATGCCCGAACAGGCAAGTGGAGTTGCGGCATGAAGCCGGAAGACCGCCGCAGGCGCATCGCTGAACTTGTCCACCAGTCGAACCGGGTGGCGGTCGAGGAACTGGCCGCCCTGCTCGGCATTTCGCGCGAGACGGTGCGGCGCGATCTGGCGCTGCTTTCCGAGCAGGGCGTGGTGCGAAAAGTCCACGGCGGCGCTACCACCGCCCAGACCGCGAGCGAGAGCCCGCTGGCCGAACGCCGGGCCGAGGCGCGCGCCGCAAAGATCGCCATCGGCCGCACCGCCGCCGCCCTGTTCAAGCCCGGCGACAGCCTGCTGATCGATGCCGGCACCACCACCATTGCCTTTGCGGAGCAACTGGCGAAGCGCGGCCCCTTCACGGTTATTACCAATTCCACACTGGTGGCGCAGGAATTGTGGGCCTCGCCACAGCGCGGCAACATCCACCTGCTCGGCGGCAGCTACCACGGCGACGGCTACGAAATCCTCGGCCCCCAGGTGGTCGAGCAGATCCAGAAGGTGCATGCCGACCACGCCGTGCTCACCGTCGGCGCCATCGATCCGGCCGGCCGCGTCATGGATTTTAACGGCGACGAGGCCTACGTCGCCCGCGCCATGATCGCCAGCGCCCGGCACGTCACGGTGCTCGCCGATGCCACCAAGCTCGGCCGCCACGCGCTGTTCCAGGTCTGCGGCCCGGAGAGCATCGACCGTATCGTCACCGACCGCGCCGCCGACGCGGTGCTTACCAGCACCCTCAAGGCCGCGGGCATCGAGGTCATCATCGCCGGGCCAGACACTGCCTGACGACAGCAATGTGACAATTACCACATTTTTGCGCCTGAACGGTCACAATCCGCATTGACATGTTGGGGAGTTGGTCATTCTATCCCGCTGTGCCTGCACAGAGAGCGATGCGTGGCGTCGCGTTTTGGGAGACGGATCCATGTGGTTATCTTCTGACAAAACGGGATGGCGCCGGCGCGCGCTCGTCCTGACTGTGTTTTCTGCCGCCAGCGGCGCGGCCCTGCCCGCCCTCGCTGCCTGCCCCGCGGTTGCCGATGCGCCCGCCAGCGCCTTTCCGGCGCAGCTCGAAATCGAGGAGGCGGCAGCCGCCGGCCTCGCGCTCACCTTCACCGAGAACCCGCTCTTCGCCGCCGACGTCGCCGCCGGCAAGCTGCCGCCGGTCAAGGACCGGCTGCCCGAGCAGCCGCTGATCGAACTGCCTTACGAGACCTGTGGCACCTATGGCGGCACCATCGAGGGCACCTCGCGCTCGGCGGAGTCCGGCACGGCCGATATCCTCAGCTGGCGCCAGGTGGCGCTGGTGCAGATCGCCGACGATCTCGTCACCATCGTGCCCAACGTGGCGCGCTCGTGGAAGTGGAACGACGACTACACCGCCATCACCTTCGAACTGCGCCGTGGCCACAAGTGGTCCGACGGCAGCCCGTTCGGGCCCGATGACGTGGTTTTCTATTTCGACGACATCGTCAACAACAAGGACATCAGCCCCGAGCCGACGCGCGAATGGGGCGTGAATGCGCGCGCCAAGAAGATCGACGACACGCATGTCGAGATCAGCTTCGATGCGCCGTTCCCGGGCCTCCTCACCTACATGGCGACGAGCGGCTCCTACTTCACCCCGTTCGCGCCAAGGCACTATTTCGAAAAGCTGCACGGCGCCTACAACGCCAATGCCGATGCCGAGGCGAAAGCAGCCGGCTACGAGAACTGGACCAAGCGTTTCGATGACGTCTGGGACAAGTGGATGGACGCCCAGACACTGACCGCCACCGGCCTCGAAATCCCGACGCTCGAAAGCCACGTGCTCGAACTCGAGCCGACCACCGAGCAGCGCCTGTTCAAGGCCAACCCCTACTACTTCAAGGTCGATAGTTCCGGCCAGCAGCTGCCCTATATCGACCGCGTGCACGAGCGGTTCCTCAACGCCGATCTGCAGCTGCTCGCCATCCTCAATGGCGAGATCGATTTCAAGGCGCAGGGCACCAGCCTGCAGAACTACCCGACCATGCAGGAGAGCACGGAGAAGTCAGGCTACGAGATCCTGATGCCGGCCGGCGCCTCCGGCCCGATCCTCGCGTTCAACATCACGCACAAGGATCCGAAGCTGCGCGCCATCTACAGCGACCTGCGGTTCCGCCAGGCCATCTCGCACGCCATCAATCGCGAGGAGATCAACCAGGTCAGCTACTTCGATCTCGGCACGCCGACGCAGGCGCTGCCGCCCGCCCTCAGCTTCTCGAAGCCCGAGGACAGCAAGTACATGATCGAGTTCGACCTCGACAAGGCGAACGCCCTGCTTGACGAGATGGGCATGAAGAAGGGCGCCGATGGCGTGCGCACCTTCCCCGATGGCTCGCCCTTCACCATCCTGTGGGAATACTCCAGCCAGTTCGCCGCGCCCGAATTCGTCAAGCTGATGTCGGACTACTTCAAGTCCGTCGGCCTCAACGTCAACACCAAGGAACAGACCAGCGAAGCGACGCGCGAGAACGCCAAGTCGGCCATCTCCGACATCAACACCGAATGGGATATTCCGTACGAGCCGACGCTCATTGCCGACGTCAATCTCTACACGCCCTACTATTCGGAAATCTCGCCGCTGTTCGGCGTCGGCTGGCGGCAGTGGGCCAACAGCAAGGGCGCCGAAGGCGAGGAGCCGCCCGCCTGGGCGAAGGAAATGTACACGCTCGCCGACGAGTGGCGCACCGTGCTCCCCGGCACCCCGCGCTATGCCGAAATCGGCCGCCGCCTGATCGATCTCAACCTTGAGAACATGACGATCATCGGCACCGTGGGCAACATCCCGAAGCCCATCATCGTCAAGGGTCAGTTGCACAACGTGAAGCACGATATGCCCGTGGTGCACTTCAACTACGGCTACATCTATCCCTATCGCCCGGAACAGTGGTTCCGCGCCAAGTGACGTAAACGGACGTGACGACCCGGCCGGGTCCGCTGTGGCCCGGCCGGCAACTTTCTCCAAGTTGCTTGCCGGGGTCCGATGACACGCTTTTTCACGCGCCGATTGCTCTACACGCTGGCGACCCTGCTGCTGGTCTCCTTCGTCAGCTTCATGATCATCCAGGCAGCGCCCGGCGATTTCGCTGAAATCTACGCCGCGAAAAAGGCCGACTCGGGCGCCGTCATCTCGGCCGCCGAGATCGAGGAAGTGCGCCGCGAACTCGGGCTCAATCTGCCGTGGTACGCGCAATACGGCCGCTGGCTGAAGAATGCCCTGCAGGGCGATTTCGGCCAGAGCTGGACGTGGCGGCGGCCGGTCGGAGAAGTGATCGGCGAACGCCTGCCGCTGACCCTCACCATCGCGTTCGCGACACTGTTCTTCATGTACGCCGTATCGGTGCCGATTGGCGTCTATTCCGCCGTGCGCCGCTATTCGTTCGGCGATCACGCCGCCTCGTTCATCGGCTATCTCAGCCTCGCGATTCCCAACTTCCTCCTCGCGCTCGTGCTCATGTACCTGAGCCAGAAGCACTTCGGGCAGAGCGTCGGCGGCCTGTTCTCGCCGCAATACAGTCTCGCGCCGTGGAGCTGGGACAAGTTCGTCGATCTGATGCAGCACCTCATCGTGCCGGTGATCGTGCTCGGCATGGCCGGCACCGCCTTCCTCATCCGCGCCATGCGCGCCGCCGTGCTCGATGAGCTCGACAAGATGTATGTGCTATCGGCCAAGGCGAGCGGCCTGTCGCCCATGCAACTGCTGCTGCGCTACCCGGTGCGCATCGCGCTTGTGCCCATCGCCGCGACGCTCGGCTGGCGCCTCACCTACGTCATTTCCGGCGCGCCCATTGTCGGCGTCGTGCTGTCGCTGCCCGACATGGGGCCGCTGTTCCTCGGCTCGCTCCTCAATCAGGACATGCCGCTCGCCGGGGCCCTGATCTTTCTCTACTGCGCGCTGACCATCATCGGCACCTTCCTGTCCGATGTGCTGCTCGTCGCGCTCGACCCCCGCATCCGGCTGGAGTGACCGAGATGGACGCGACCGCTCCCGCCGCACCCCGCCGCTGGCTGTTCCGAAAACCCCGCAAGGTCGAACGGCACGATCTCGCCGGCCAGTGGCAATTGATGTGGTGGAAGTTCCGGCGGCACACGCTGGCCATGATCGGCATGGTCCTGCTCGGCCTCTTCGTGCTGATGGTGCTGTTCGCCGAGTTCATCTCGCCCTACCCGCCGTTCCAGCGCAACCCGGCCTACATCGCGGGCGCCCCGCAGTTTCCCACGGTGATCGACGAGCACGGCCAGTTCCGCTGGCCGCCCTTCGTTACCGGCCTCAAGCCCGTGCGCGACAAGAAGACCCTGCGCCTCAACTACGTTCCCGATGCGAGCGCGAAATGGGACGTGGGCCTCTTCGTCAAAGGCGAACCCTACAAGCTGCTCGGCTTCATCCCCGCCGACCGGCGGCTGTTCGGCGTCACCGGCGAAGGCTTCATCCACATCTTCGGCACCGATTTCACCGGGCTCGATCTGTTCTCGCGCACCATCCACGCGGCACGCGCCTCTCTCGGCGTCGGCTTCGTCGGCGTCGTCATCTCCTTCATTCTCGGCGCGGCGATCGGCGGCGTCGCCGGCTACTTCGGCGGCTGGGTCGACAACGTCGTCATGCGATTGATCGAATTCATCCGCTCCATCCCGACGCTGCCCATCTGGCTGGCGCTTGCCGCCATGCTGCCGCGCGACTGGAGCCCGCTCGCCACCTACATCGCCATCACCGTCATCCTGTCGCTGCTCGGCTGGACGTGGCTGGCGCGCACCGTGCGCAGCAAGCTCCTGGCGACACGTCACGAAGACTTCGTGCTCGCCGCGCGCCTCTCGGGCTGCTCCGACACGCGCATCATCATGCGGCACATGCTGCCCTCGTTCATGAGTTACCTCATCGTTGATGCCTCGATTGCCTTCCCGGAAATCCTGCTCGCCGAAACCTCGCTCTCCTTCCTCGGGCTGGGCCTGCGCGAACCCGTCGAAAGCTGGGGCGTGCTGCTGTTCGCCGCGCAGAGCATCCGCTCCATCGACCAGGCCCCCTGGCTGATGATTCCCGGCGTCTTCGTCATCGTCGCCGTGCTCGCCTTCAACTTCCTCGGCGATGGCCTGCGCGACGCGGCCGATCCCTATTCGAGGTGACGATGCACGACATGAACCGGCCACCAGTCATCACCGTCCGCGACCTCTCGATCTCGCTCGAGACCGATCATTCCGCAATCGCCATCACCGAGCGCGTCTCGTTCGAGATCGGCCGCGGCGAAGTGCTGGCGCTGGTCGGCGAAAGCGGCTCCGGCAAGAGCGTCACCGCGCTCGCGCTGATGCAGCTGCTCTCGGGGCGGCTGAAAGTGGCAGGTGGCGAAATCCTGTTCCGCAGCCAGGACGGCTACAGCGCCGACATCGTTGGTCTCGGCGCCAGGGGCAAAGCCATCGAGGCGATCCGTGGCGCGCGCATGGGCATGATCTTTCAGGAGCCGATGAGTTCCTTCTCCCCCGTGCACACCATCGGCGCGCAGATCGCCGAAGTGGTGACGGTGCACGAGGCGGTCGGCCGCAGGGAGGCCCGCCGCCGCGCCGCCGAACTTCTGGGCAAGGTCGGCATCCCCGATCCGGTGGGCGCGCTCGACCGCTACCCCTACGAGTTCTCCGGCGGCATGCGGCAGCGCGCCATGATCGCCCGGGCCCTTGTCTGCGGCCCCGACCTGCTCATCGCCGATGAGCCTACGACAGCGCTCGATGTCACCATCCAGGGCCAGATCCTCGACCTCCTCCGCAAGCTCCGCGACGAGCTCGGCATGGCGATCCTCTTCATCACCCATGATCTCGGCATCGTCGCGCAGATGGCCGATCGCGTCGCAATCATGTACGCGGGCTCCATCGTCGAGACCGGCAACGTCCGCGAGATCTTCCACACGCCCGGCCACCCCTATACCCGCGCGCTGCTCGACGCCGTGCCGCGGCTCGGCGACATCGATGAGCGCCGCCGCATCAACCCCATCGCCGGCTCAATGCCCAACGTCTTCGAGCCGCCCACCGGCTGCCGTTTCCACCCGCGCTGCCCCGTGGCGGTCCTGCCGCGCTGCAGCGCCGAGCGCCCGCCCACCTTCGGCAGCGGCGGCAGGCTGATCGAATGCGTTCACGGCGAAGCGGAGCTTGCACGCTGATGGCGCTGCTCACTGTCGATGACCTGTCGGTCCGTTTCACCAAGCGCTCGGGAGGCCTGTTCTCGCGCACCCTCGGCACTGTCAGCGCCGTCGACGGCGTGTCGTTCAGCATCGCGCGCGGCGAAACGCTCGGCCTCGTCGGCGAAAGTGGTTCCGGCAAGACCTCGCTCGGCCTCGCCGTGCTGCGCGGCATCAAGCCTTCCTCCGGCCGCGTCGTCCTCCATCCGGGCGAGACCGACCTCGACATCACCGCGCTCGGCAAGCGCGACCTGCGCCGCGCCCGCCGGCACATGCAGATGATCTTCCAGGACCCCTATTCGTCGCTCAACCCGCGCATGACGGTCCGCGAAATTCTCTCCGAACCGCTTATTGCCGGCCCTTGGTCCAGACCGCATCTTTCACGTGCCGACCTTGAAGCAACAGTGGCGGCTACGGCAATAAGATGCGGATTATCCGTCGACCAACTCAGACGCTTCCCCCACGCCTTCAGCGGCGGCCAACGCCAAAGAATCGCCATCGCACGGGCCCTCGTCCTCAACCCCGCACTGGTCGTCTGCGATGAGCCGATCTCGTCGCTCGACGTCTCGATTCAGGCGCAAATCCTCAACCTTCTCAGCGACTTGCAGCAGAGCCTCGGGCTCACCTACCTGTTCATCGCCCACGACCTCGCCGCCGTCGCCTACATCTGCAACCGCGTCGCCGTCATGTACCTCGGCAAGATCGTCGAGATCGGCAGCACGCGCCAAGTCTACTACACCCCCCGCCACCCCTACACCGAAGCCCTGATGTCCGCCGTCCCCGAGCCGGACCCCGACGCCCCGCGCCGCCCGATCCTCCTCGAAGGTGAGCGCCCCGACCCCGCAACTCCCCCGTCCGGCTGCCGTTTCCGCACCCGCTGCCGCTTCGCCACCAACCTCTGCGCGACCGAACTTCCGCCGCTGCGCGAGGTCGAACCCGGCCACGCGGTCGCCTGCCACCACGCCGACCGCCTCACCCTGCGCGGCGCCCTCGACCTGCGCAACGCCGCCGCCGAGCCCGCCCGATGACGGCCTCCCTGCGCGCCCTCGCCGGCCGCTATCGCTGCCTTTTCGTCGACGTCCACGGCGTCCTCCACGACGGAAATTCCGCCTTCCCCGGCGCCACCGAAGCACTGCGAAACGCCCGCGCCGCCGGGCTTTTCGTCGTGGTGATGACCAACTCCCCCTCGCGCATCGATGTCGTCGCCACCCGCCTCGCCCGCGCCGGCGTCGCCCCCGATTGCTACGACGCCATGGTCACCTCGGGCGAACTCGCCTGGCGTCACCTCACCACGCCCGCCACCGCCGCCGTCCGCCCCTACTTCTTCTGCCCCAACGATGGCCCCGCCTGGGTCCACGACCTCCCCGGCCGCACCGAAAGCCTTGATGACGCTGACACAATTGTCGCCGCAGCCATCTCCGCAACCACCGAGGCCGACTACCGCGCCAGCAACCTACCCGCCCTGCTCGACTACGCAGCGGCCCGCAGCCTCCCCATGCTCTGCGCCGACTCCGACGTCACCTACCCGCTCCGCGGCGTCATCCGCCTCGGCCCCGGCTGGCTCGCCCGCGAATACGAAACGCGCGGCGGCAGCGTCTTCGAGTTCGGCAAACCCTGCGCCCCGATCTACGCCGAAGGCCTGCGCGTTGCCGGAAACCCAGTTCCCACCGAGGTTCTGATGATCGGCGATAACCTGCGCACCGATGTTTTGGGCGCCCAGCGGGCCGGTCACCACTCCCTGCTGGTCCTGCAACACGGGGTCCACCGGGGCCTCGCGACGGCCGATCTCGTGCAGGAAATGTCCGCAACCGGCGCCGAGCCGACCTACATCGCGGAGTCCCTCAGATGGTGAAGCCCGTCTCTGCGGCCGGACAGCAGGAAGTCCGCCAGTTCCACAAACCCCACCGCGCTCTCACCCCGCGTCACCCAGCGCGGATTGGCCGAAAACTGCCCCGGATAGCGCCCGATATTGGCAACCCCGACGGCATTGGGAAAGAACGCAAACATCGGCGCATCGTTGGGGCTGTCGCCCGCGAACACGATCCGCTCGCGCATCGCATCGACGTCGATCCCAAAACTGTCGCGCAGCAGCATCCGGCTGGTCGTCAGCTTGTCATAGCCGCCGAACCACCCGTTGACATGAATGGACGACACCTTCGCCGTCGCCCCGTGACGCGCAAAAACCTCGGCAATCCGGTCGATTTCGGCCCGCCCCAGCGGCGGCACGTCCTCGCAGAAATCCACCGCAAGGTCGGCGTCGCGATAGGCCTGATCGGCAGAAATGGCCGCGCCGGGCACCTCGCGCAGCACCTCCGCCCGGATCGCATCGAGCCGCCGGCGATCATCGGCCCGCGCGTCCGGCGGCTTGGCATAGACCCGGCGCATCACCCGCGCTTCGTCGTCGTAGCGGAAGTAGAACGCGCCGTTCTCGCCCACCACCGCGTCCACCGGCCACTGCCGCGCAATCAGATCGCACCAGCCGGCCGGCCGGCCCGTAACCGGAACGATGACGAGACCGGCTGCCCGCAGCCGCTCCAGCGCAGCGTAGGAGGCCGCCGGCAGGCGCCCATTCTCCGTGAGCGTATCGTCTATGTCTGTCAGCACGGCGACGATACGCTGCCGGTCCGCAAGCGCGAATTCCTCCAACGGTCTCGGCGGCTGCAGGTCGAGAGGCACCGGGGATCTCCGCGCGCTGGCGACGAATGTTGCAACTACAACATGGCGCATCAGATTGCGCAACCACGAGGGGGATAGTCCGAACCGATGAGTGACCGCCCGAATGTCCTGCTGATCTGCGCCGACCAGTGGCGGGGCGACTGCATTTCCGCGCTCGGCCACAAGAATGTCCGAACTCCCAACCTCGATGCCCTGATGGAGGAGTCCGCGACCTTCACGCGGCACTTTGGCCAATGCACGCCCTGCGGTCCCTCGCGCACCAGCCTCCTCACCGGGCTCTACCTGATGAATCACCGGTCGGGCCGCAACGGCACGCCGCTCGACGCGCGCCACACCAACATCGCGCTCGAGGCGCGCAAGGCCGGATACGACCCGGCGCTCTTCGGCTACACCGACACAACTCCTGACCCCCGCGGAAAGCATCCGAACGACCCGGCGCTCACCGCCTATGACGAGGGGGTGATGCCGGGTTTCTCTACGCCGCTCCATCTGCCCGAGGACATGGGCAAATGGGTGAGCGACCTGATCGCGCGCGGATACGATTTCCCCGACGGACGGGACGATGTGTTCCGGCCGAGACGGAATTTCGTCAAACCCGCTGACCGCGGCTTCCGTTACATCCCGACAGAGTTTCAGGCCGAGGAGAGCGAGACAGCGTTCCTCGCCAATGAGTTCATCAAATGGCTGCTGGTGCGCCGGAACAAGCCTTGGTTCGCGCACGTGGTCTTCTTCCGGCCCCACCCGCCGTTCATCGCGCCCGAGCCCTACAACGCCGCCGTCCACCCTGCCGATGTCGAGTTCCCCGAGCGCGCGCCCACACCTGAACTGGAGGGTGCCCAGCACCCGCTGCTTGCTCATGAGCTGAGACAGGTCGCCCGGCCGGGCAATTTCGATGAGCACAACCCGCTCGATCTCGTGCGGGCCGATGATCTCGAAATCCGGCAGATGCGCGCCACCTACTACGGACTGATCGCCGAAGCCGACGCGCAGCTTGGCCGCATCATCCAGCACCTCAAGGACACCGGCCAGTACGACCGCACGCTGATCATCGTCACCAGCGACCACGGCGAGATGCTCGGCGAGCACTATGTGTGGGGCAAGGAGTTCTACTTCGATCCCGCCTTCCACCTGCCGCTGGTGATCCGCGATCCACGCCCTTCGGCCGATGCCACGCGCGGCACGCGGATCGATGACTTCTCGGAAGCCATCGACATCATGCCCACCGTTCTCGACTGGCTCAGCCTCGATATCCCCCGCGCCTGCGACGGCGTCTCGCTCCTTCCCCTGCTCGATGGCGAGCGCCCCGAAGACTGGCGCGATGCGGTGTTCTTCGAGCACGACTTCCGCAACGTGCGCAGCCAGGCCGTCGAGACCGCGCTCGGCATTCCATCGGACAAATGCTCATACGCCGTGGTGAGAGACAGCCACTTCAAGTACGTCCACTTCGCCGGCCTGCCGCCGCTGCTGTTCGACATTGCCGTAGACCCGCACGAGCATGCGAACCTCGCGAACGACCCGGCGCACCTGCCGACGCTGCTGCGCTACGCGCAAAAGCTCCTCGACTGGCGGCTGACGCATCAGGAGCGGACGCTCACCAACATGCACGTCGGCAGGGGAGGGCTTTTCACCCGCCAGTGAAGCCGCCGCCATTGCCCGGGCATTGAGGATGGTCTAGTTGGCGGCAAAGCCGGAGCCCATTCGCCGTGACACGCAAGCCGAAAAGTCCGAAGCCCGAGCGTCACAAGGCGATCCTCGCGCAGCTGCGCGCCACACCCGCCATCCGCATCAATGAGCTCGCCGCCAGTTTCGCTGTTTCCACCGAAACGATCCGGCGCGACCTCGATGAGATGAGCTCGGCCGGCCTCATCAGCCGCACCTATGGCGGCGCGACAGGCATGCTGCAGCTGAGCGAACCCTCGCTCAACGACCGCTATGGGTTGAAGGAAGCCGAGCGCAACGCCATGGCAAGCGCTGTGTCCGAATTGGTCGCCGACGGCGACAGCCTGATGATCGATTCAGGCTCGACGACGGTGTTCGTCGCGCGCCGCCTGGCCGCCGACCGGAACAACCTGACGGTGGTCACCAACAGCATTGGCGTCACCGCGGCGCTCGCCACCAACCCGACGATCCGCGTGCGGCTCTGCCCGGGCGATTATGACCGCAACGACGGCGGTGTCAGCGGCCCCGACACCGTGCAGTATCTCGGCCAGTTCCACGTCCGCCACTGCATCATCAGCGCCACCCGGCTCGATGCCAGCGGCCCCAGCGACCTCAATCCCGCGACCATCTGGGTGAAGCGCAAGATGATCGAGAATGCCGGGAGCAGCATCCTCGTGCTCGATCACGCCAAGCTCGGCGGCGCCGCCTTCGAGCGCATCTGTTCGCTGGACGACATCGACTGGCTGGTGACCGACCGTCCGCCCCCCGAAGCGCTCATGCCTGCCCTTGTCGCCGCCGGCATCCGGGCAAAAGTCGCTCACTGACCAGCTTCACCGGGACTCCTGCGCCCCATCGGCCCGCACTCTGGGCGCGAGAAGCATCGGACCATACTGGATCACGAAGAGCCCGAACCCAACGATCCAGCCGCCGCCGGCAATGCTGAGCAGCGTCTGGTAGTGGTCGGGCACAAGGTCAGCCGCGGGCCGGGCGAGCGCCGCAACAATCAGCGCCACGTAAGCCGCCACCGTCAGCCCCGTCGCGGTCAGCTTTCGGCCGGTATGGCCGAGCGTCGCCCGCGTCATGATGGCGAGCGTCATGGTGCCGATTGCCCCCACCGTGAGCACGTGCAGCGCCGATGCCGGGGTCAGCCAGCCCAACGCCGCAAGACCGATCGACAGCAGCCCCAGCGGCACGAACAGATAGGCAGCATGCAGCACGCTGACGAGCGGCTCCCGCAGGGTGCGATAGCCCCGCCATCCGACCAGCCGGACGAACTGCAGCAACGCGGCCGGCAGTGCGACGATGGCAAGCTCGGCCCGCGCCGGAACTACCACCCACAGCGCGAGGGCAATGCCCGCAGTCGTGATCGCCACGATGTCCAACCTGCCAAAAGGACGCGGCAGGCGCGCGGCGCCCTGGCGCGCCAGCCAGTTGCGGGTGAAGCTCGGAACGACTCGTCCTCCAACCAGCATGATCAAGATCAGAAGCACCGCCACCCCGGCACGGAGCATCGGGACCGGGTCTCCCCCCGCCTGAACGGTGACATGGAAACCGAAGTTGGCTGCCGACAGGGCGCAGAGCGCGAACAGCACCTTGACGTTCTTCCAGTTGCGCCCGGCAATGATCTCGCGCGCAGCGATCGCGGCGAGCACGGGCAGGAAGATACCATCGATGATGCCGGCTACAGGCACACCAACAAGATGGGACGCGATCAGCGCCAGCCGCCCGGCCAGCCACAGGATGAAGAGAAGCGCGAGCGGCAGCCCGGATACCGGGAGGCGCCCCGTCCAGTTCGGGATTGCAGTCAGCATGAATCCGGCGAGCGCCGCGGTCGCATAGCCGAAGACAAGCTCATGGCCATGCCAGTTCGCGCCGCCATAGACGGTCCCGACAGGCCAGCCGGCGATCAGGGTGCCCAGCCACAGAACCATCGCAACCACTGCGAAGACCCCGGCGCCGAGGAAGAATGGCCGGAAGCCATAGGACAGCACCGCGGGGCCGGTTCTGGCAATGCCGCGCGGGATGCCACCACGGCGCGGCGCTGCATCTGAATTCGAGACAGTCATGAGAGGGCCTGCTTTGGTGCCGGACAGTACCACTCTGCCGGGTCCCGCGAACCGGGTCTTTGCGTGAACGCAAAGTCACGACCGGCCGGAGGGACTAGGCTTCGTCACAGTGAGGGTCAGCGCCATGACACACCCCGACCTGTCCGAACTCAACGTGGCGGAGATCATGTCGATCTGGCCCGGTACGATCGCGGTGTTCATCGAGCTGGACATGTACTGCGTCGGCTGCCCGATCGGCATATTCCACACGCTGGACGATGCCGCGCGCGAGCATGGCCTCGACCGGGACGTGTTGTTGCAGAAGGTCGTGGACGCTATGGGGTCCGCTCGTCCGGCGAGGCGGCGCGGCCTTCGCCGATCAGCACCAGACGGTGCGGATCCTTCACCAGCAGTTTCTGGCGCCCGCCCTCCACGATTCCCGCATCTTCCCAGGCGCTGAGGATTCGGGACACGGTGTGGAGCGTCGTGCCGGCCATCTCGGCGATATCCTGCTTGGAAACCGGAAAATCGATCCTGATGCCGCCGGGCTCCTTGCGGCCCGACTGATTGGCGAGCCGCAGCACCGTATGGGCAACGCGCCGCTCGACCTCCTCGGTCGAAAGCTCGCGGACCCGCGCCTGCGACTCCATCAACCGCGCCCCGACGGTCTGCATCGTGTTGACAGCGAGGGAGGGATGGCGGGCGAGCATCTCGTCCCACCCGCTCATCGGCCAGGCGAGCGCCAGGCTTTCGGTGACGGCCGTCGCGGTGCCCGGATAGTCGGTCCGGCGCAGCGCCTTGGCGATGCCGAACAGATCGCCCGGATTGACCATCCGCACGATGACCTGCTGCCCCTCGGGCGTCACCTGCGTCACCCGTAACCGGCCGTTCAGCAACACAAAATAGCTGTCGGCCGGGCGGCCCTGCTCGAACACCGGGGTGCCGGTCGCGTAGCGATGGGTGGTTGCCGTTGAGAGAATATCGTCGAGTTCATCGTCGCGCAGATGCGCGAACAACGACAAAGACCGGATGACGCTGCGGTCGAGAGTGACGCTCACGGATGCGCAGACTATCCAGCCTTCCCGCCGTGGGCAATGCCCCGCGGAAAGGCCGTCTGCGGTGACAGATCCCGTCGTGCCTCAGCGTGGCGAGGTCTTGGCGAAGAGCTCCGCCATGCGCGCCTGCGCGCGGGCCGGCAGCCTTGCGTTCAGCATCTCGCTCATGTTGGAGCGATCCTTGCCGACCTGGATCAGCCCGACCATGCCCATGGCGTAGTGCGGGAAGCACTTGTAACCATAGAGCCCCTCGACGGTGAAGGTCACGGAGAACTCCTCGTCGACCTTGCCCTTCCAGGTGGCCGCCGCGTCGGGGATCATGCCGAGGATGGTCTCGGCATTGTGCCCCTTGTCCACCGGGATGAACTTCACCGTATCGCCGGGTTCGATCTGCAGGAACGACGGGGAAAAGCCCATCGTCTTGCCATCGGTTCCCTTGTTCAGCATCAGCACTTCGAATTCGGCGGCGGTGACCATGGCCGGCAGGGCCATGGCACCAAGCGCAAGCAGCGCGCCCAAGGTCTTCAGCATAGCAATTCTCCTGTTTCCCTCACGATGAGATTCGCTCGCTACTCGAGCTCTTCGAGAATGTCTTCGAGCCGCTCGTGGGCCTTCTTGGGGAGCTTGACGGCGTGCAGCGCCTCGGCATCCACCGGCTCGTCGCCGACAACGACCAGCGCGACCATGCCCATGCCGAGGTGCGGACCGCACTTGATGCCGTAGGCCCCCGCTTCGGTGAAGGTAACGCTCACATCCTTGCTCATTTCGCCCTTGAAGGCCTCCGCGCCTTCCGGAAGCATTCCCGGAATGGTCTCGGCATTGTGGCTCTTGTCGGTGGCGACGAAGGTGACCGTGTCACCCGGCGCGACGCGCACCAGCGCGGGCTCGAACACCATCGAGCCGGTCTCGCCCTTGTTGAGCATCTTTACCTCGACATTGGCCGCGGCGACCGGTCCGCCAATGGCGGCGCCCAGCGCAATGACCAGCGTGGCGATGAGCTTTGTGGCATACATCTTCGTTCTCCTTGACCGGCGCCCCAGGACAACCCGGGCGTCGCACCCTGCTCCTATGCGAGCAACCCGGGCCGCTCTTTGAGGCGGCGCAAGGAGCGGCGCAGTTCGACGCTCCTTGCCCCACCAGCCGCAGGCTTGTTTGCGCGCCAGCAAGGATGCTCGCGCACGGCAGCGCTACGAAGCCGGCGCAATACAGCGGGCAATGGTTGCAGGCTGTGACTGGCGGAGGCCAATCATGAACGATCCCGACAACATCAATGTATCGCGCCGCGCGCTGCTGGCGGGGGCCGCGCTTGCCGGCGTGGTCGGAACCGTGCTGGCCAGCGCTCCGGCGACCGCCGAGGACGCCGGCGTGGTGACCGGGCCGCCGCCCGATCTCGCAAACCTGCCGCGCCGCAAGGTCACGCTGGTCGATCCGCCCTTCGTGCATGAGCACGAGCAGGCAACGGATCGCGGCCCCGAGGTGGTCGAGTTCAGGCTCGTCATCGAGGAAAAGGAAATGGTCATCGACGAGTACGGCACGACCGTGCATGCCATGACCTTCAACGGCACGGTGCCAGGCCCGCTGATGGTGGTGCACGAGGGCGACTATGTCGAGTTGACGCTGGTCAACCCCGACACCAACCTCATGCAGCACAACATCGATTTCCACGCCTCGACCGGCGCTCTCGGCGGCGGCGGGCTCACGCTCATCAATCCGGGCGAACAGGTGAAGTTGCGCTGGAAAGCCACGCGCCCCGGCGTCTACGTCTATCACTGCGCGCCGGGCGGCCCGATGATCCCCTGGCACGTCGTGTCGGGCATGAACGGTGCCATCATGGTGATGCCCCGCAAGGGCCTGAGCGATGGCAACGGCAAGCCGCTCAAGTACGACCGCATCTACTATGTCGGAGAGCAGGATTTCTACATCCCGCGCGACGAGATGGGGAACTTCAAGGTCTATGAATCGATCGGCGACGGCTACGACGACATGCTGCGCGTCATGAAGACCCTGACCCCCACGCACGTCGTCTTCAACGGTGCGGTGGGCGCCCTGACCGGCGAAGGGGCCATGCAGGCCAAGGTTGGCGAGACGGTGCTGTTCGTGCACTCGCAGGCCAACCGCGATACGCGGCCGCACATCATCGGCGGGCACGGTGACTATGTCTGGGCAACGGGCAAGTTCCACAACCGGCCCGAGGTGGACCTCGAGACCTGGTTCATCCCGGGCGGCGCGGCAGGCGCAGCGATGTACACGTTCCTGCAGCCCGGCATCTACGCCTACGTCAACCACAACCTCATCGAGGCGGTGGAACTCGGCGCCACGGCCCACATCATGGTCGAGGGCGAATGGGACGACGACCTGATGACCCAGGTGGAAGCGCCAGCGCCGATCGTCTGATCGGCGAAAGCGAAGGAGGCTGGAAATGACGGCACAGCATGTGCGCCTCGTGACCGGCCTCCTCGTTCCGGCATCGCTGCTCCTCGGCCTTGCCGGGCTTGTTCTCATGCAACTGGGGATCGTTGAGTTCCGCGCGCCGGCCCGCGCGGTAACGGCGCCCGCCACGACCATCGTTGCGTCGCGCCCCTTCACCTACCGCGCCAGCGGCGACTACTTGCGCAACGGGCATCCTGAGGACGCGCCGCTGGTCGAAGTGGCCGCGCCCCAGCCGCTTGAGATCATGACATTCGAGGTCGGCACTGCCGACTACGGCCGCTGCGTCGCCGACGGCGCCTGCCGCCCGGCGGAAACGAGACTGCAGGACGGCGCTGACCTCCCGGTGACCGGCATCAGCTTCCATGATGCCAACGACTACGCCGCCTGGCTGTCGCGGGCGACGAACAGCACTTGGCGGCTGCCAACAATCGAGGAGTGGCTGTTCGCGGCCGGGTCACAGGCCGTCGATCCGGCCCTCGACAGCCCGACGGACGCCGGCAATCCCGCCGAACGCTGGCTGGCCCAGTACGAAAAGGAAATGGTGCTCGGCGACGACGCCTTCGCCACCCCGGAACCCCTTGGCAGCTTCGGCGCCAACGAGTTCGGCATCTCCGACATGACCGGCCCGGTCTGGGAATGGACCTCGACCTGCGCCACCCGCACGGTCCTCGATACGGAGGGCAACGTGCTGTCGCACATTGATTCGTGCGGCGTACGGCATCTCGAAGGGCGCCATCGGGCGGCAATGAATTTCTTCGTGCGCGACGCGCGAGGCGGCGGCTGCGCCGTCGGCGCGCCCCCCGACAACATCGGCTTCCGCCTCATCCGCGAACCCGCCTGGCACGAGGCGCTGTTCCGCAGCGCCTTCGGCCGGCGCTGAGGCGCGGGCGCGCCGTCGTCGGTCCCTCAACGGGGATTGGCGCGCCGGAACCAGTTCGAGAACGCGGCAGCCACGCCGCCGCAGCCATAGGCCAAGGCAAAGAGCGTGATCAGGGGCGCTGCGCGGCGCAGTGACCGCTGGGTTTCACCCGATGTCATGCCCGCCAGCGCGCGTGCGATCCTCCAATTGCCGGCGGCGCGCCTCAGCGTGCGAACCAGCGGCCGGTCGTCATTGGCTTCGAACCAGCGAAACAGGTGCCGGCCGCGCTCAACGAAGTCGGCAAGTCCGCGACGGATCGTTGCTGGATAGCGGTGCAGCGTCACCACCTCCGGCGCCCAGGCGAGCGGGGCGTCCCGTGAGACACGCCCGTTGAACTCGGTGTCCTCGCCGACCCGCATGTCTTCGCGAAACCAACCATGCCGGTCAAACAGCCACCGATCATAGGACGCGCCGTAGCGTGCAGCACTGGCCGCCGGATACTCGGGCGCACGCCGGACATGCAGGAGGGCATAGGATGCCCAACTTGTCGCGGGAATGCGTCCTGTCCCATCGGGAGCGGGACGCAGCGCAGTCGCGACTGCCAGATGACCCTGTGCATGGGCAGCGAGGCGCTGTGCGACCCACCCTCTTGAGGCAAGGCAATCGGCGGCAAGGAAGGCGACGAGCGGCGCGCTGGTCGCCGCGATCCCGAGGTTGCGGCTTCCGCCGGGGAGCCGGCGCGTATCGGCCTCGACCAGCGTGATACTGTCGAGATACGCGGCCAACAGGCCCCGAAGCGACGCGCCGCCGGTGTTGACAACAGCGACCTCGGTCGAACCACCCTCCGCCAGCAGGGAAGCAACGGCATCGACGGCCCGCCGGTCTGCGTCGATCGCCATGACGATTACGGCAAGTTGAGCGTCCACGCGCACTCTGCTACCGCGAGTGGTGACAGGCGCGTCGGGGGAGGCGGGACCTGGCTGGTGGGTCAACATTCGGCGCGAGGGGGTTCAGTGATCACTGTAAATGTGCCGGCGCGGCGCGGTCGTATGCTTGATCGTTGGCTGCGGCCGAAGATCATCGCGGTCTTTTCGTATCGATACGATGCGCATCTGGTTCCCGACCTCATCGAAAACATCTCCCCCCTGTGCGATGGCTGGATCAGTTGGGACGACCGCAACGCCCCTGCCGCATTTACGGGTGACGCTGTCCGGCGGCACGCCCTGTATGAGGCCGCGCATGCGACTGGGGCGCAGTGGCTTCTCGGCGTCGACCCGGACGAACGCTTCGAGGTCGGCGCTGCCGCGCGGCTTCGCGCCATGGCGCTGGCGCAGGGGCATGTGAGCTGGGCGTTCCATATTCGCGAAATGCACACGCCGACATCATGGCGGAACGACGGAATATGGGGCCGCAAGCTCCAGCGCCGGTTCTTTCGCATCTTCCCCGACCAGTTCCCTATTGGCGATCGTGGCGCGTTTGTCGCCAATCCATTGCACGATCAATGGGTGCCGCCCAACTACTACACCCTCAAATCGGGCCTGAACCTCTACCACCTCAAGATGATCGACCCGAAGCGGCGCATCGCCCGGCGCGATCTCTATAACGCACTCGACCCGGACCGGCGCTACCAGAAGGTGGGCTACGACTACCTTGCCGACGACACCGGAGCCGCGTTCTCCGAAATCAGGCCGCGGCGGCGTTACTATCCCGAGCACCGCGACGACCACGGCATGTGGATGGCCGACCCATCTGCCGTGGTGCCGGCCGATCGCTAGCGGATGGCGATCTCCTCTATGCTTTCGACCATCTGCCGATAGACCGTCGAGCCGGCGTAGCCGGCATCGAAGGCGGCAATCCGGTCGTGACGCGACGTGCTTTCGGGCGTCGAAAAATACCGGCGGATCGCGGCAGCCAGAGCGCCACCGGTCGGAGGAACAACCCACCCTGCCCCTGTGCTGTTGTAGAATGCTTCGATCTCACCCGTGAGCGAGCCGATCTGAAAGGCGCCGTAGGCAAGGTACTCGAAGACCTTGTTGGGCAGGCTCTGGGGTGCGCCGGCACGATAGGGCAGGAGCCCCACATCGGTCGAACCGAGAAGCGTTGCGATCTCGGGTGCGTCGAGCCAGCCGGCAAGGACCACGTTGGGGAGGCGCTCGAACGCCGCGCGCGCCTGCTCGTCCCCCTCGCTCCGGCCCGCGATGACAAAGCGGATGTCGTCGCATGCCGCCAGTTGAGCGGCGGCGTCGGCGACATGGGCGAGATCGTGGGTTGATCCCCACGTTCCGACGAAACTCACGATGCGATGATGCGGCTCGATTCCGAGCCGGCCGAGAAGCGCATGGCGGTCGTTCGGCGAGACGTTGCGATGCGGCATGTAGCTAAGGGGAAAGACCCGGTCAGGCGCCTTGCCGCCGCGCTGTCCCTTGGCCCGTCCCCAGTCCAGATAACCCTCGGAGATGGCGAACAGGGCCGTCGCATTGGTGCAGGCAAACCGGGATTGGCGATGCAGGTGGGCGATCACCGGCCACCCCAGGATGAGCTTCGAGCGCGGGAGCATCTTCTTGAACGAATCCGGCCAGGGATCGTAGACGTCGACGATCGATGCTGCGCCGGCCCGCCGCGCATACCGCACCGCCGCCGCCGCGGAATCGGTCGCGGGGATGGCGGCGATCACCGCGTCCGGCGGAGCATGCGCCGTGACCGCCCGGCTGAAGGCCGACGCAAACGCGCGGTTGTGAAACACCCGCTGTGCGCCGGTATTGGCCGGGTACCCAGGCGTCGGCAGCACTTCGATGGCGAGCCCGGGACCATGACGGGCGATGCTGCCGGCCTGCCCGCGCTGGCGCTTCAGGTAGTGGTCGAAGCTTGACGTGAACCAGGTGACATCATGACCCGCATCGGCTAGCGCTGCCGTCAGCATGCCTGCGCGCATGAGGCGGGGCTGCCCCGGATCGATCGGAAGCGGCTCGTGATCGCAGACGACAAAGACGCGCATAAGACAAGAGAACCCCGAGCCCCCCGACTCCAGTAACTCAGCTCAACGGCAGTAGAAATACCCTCGCGAATGTCAAAAGTTCGGTAAACGATCCGAACCGGCGCCTGTGCCGCCAGATGAATCCGAGCTTTATCGGCACCGACACGAGGCGCCCGAACACCCGCTCGAACACTTTCGCCCGCGCGCGTGTCGTCTGTGGCGACGCGAAATCAGTCCCCGAGCTTGATCCATCGTGCACCGCTATGGTGATGGGCCAATACCCTCCCCAAAGACCCGACCGGATGCAATCGGCAACAAAGATGTACTCGTCGCCGATCGCGTTGGCACCGCCGGCGCCAAAATTCAGGTCGAAGCCAATCCGATTATCCCTGATATAAGCCGGGCGCACCGCCAGTTCGACTGTTCCTACCCGTGCCGAGTTGAACAGAGTCAATCGCTGCGGGCGGTCTGGGTATACTCGCTCCGAATGCCCGTCCTGCAGCACGGTGCGGCCGGCAAAGAGGCCGAGCGCTGTGTGCTCCGTGAACACATCTATCAGCCGCGTTAGGCCAGTGGCCTCAAGCCCGACGTCGTCGTCTGAAAATAGCAGGAGCTCGGTATCGCACGCGCCGATTGCAGCATTCCGGCTTGCCGCGACCCCGCGCCCCTGCAGCACCACCACCGAAATGTCGGCGCGCGGCGCGACTGCGGGCGTTCCGCCCTGACAGTAGATAACGTAGCGCCAACGCAGATCGACAGGCAGCCGTCCAAGCCGGATCGAGGCGGATCGCTCGGCCGTCGTGGCTATGGCGATGGTGAGCCGCGGCGCCGCGATCATGCGCCCGGTGTCGTCGTTCCGGCGTCGAGGAGGGCCCGGCGCAGGAACCCGTCACTGCGCGTCAGCAGGCTCTCGGCGTCGGCGGGGTCGAAGCCGGTGAGGCCGATGAGGATCGCCAGCTTTGCATCGTTCCCGCTCCGCGCCAAAAGCGTCTCGGCCTCGGCATTCGTGCAACCTACCGCTTCCGCGATGATCCGCACCGCGCGCGCCGCAAGCTTCTCGTTGCTCACCGACACGTCCACCATGAGATTTTCGTAAATCTTTCCCAGTCTGATCATGGACGCTGTGCTGATCATATTCAGCACAAGCTTCTGAGCCGTCCCGGATTTCATCCGCGTAGACCCCGTCACCGCCTCCGCCCCCACCACCGGCGAAATCGCAATCTCCGCCAGCTTCGCGATAGTCGAATCCGGGTTGCACGACAGCGCAACCGTGGTGGCCCCGACTTCCCGGGCATATTCGAGCGCGCCGATTACATAAGGCGTACGGCCACTTACCGCGATGCCAACGACAACGTCATTGGCCGTCAGCTGCCGCGCCACGAGATCATTTCGGCCCTGGGCCGGGTCATCCTCCGCGCCCTCGATCGGATTGCGCAGCGCGCGGTCGCCGCCGGCGATGATCCCGACCACCATGGTGGGCGGAACGCCGAAGGTCGGCGGACACTCTGACGCATCGAGCACCCCGAGCCGGCCGCTGGTGCCCGCGCCGATATAGATGAGCCGTCCACCAGACCTGAAGGCCTCGACGGTCCGGTCGACAGCCACGGCGATGGCCGACAGAACGCGCTCCACCGCCGCCGCCACATCCCCGTCTTCACGGTTGATAGCGGCCAGAATCTCGGCCGTCGGCATCAGATCGATCTGCATCGTGCGCGGATTGCGCGATTCGGAGACCAGCTGCCCGAGTTCTGCGATCAGCTTGTCCTTTGCCATGGCGTCATCCCGATTGAAGTCTTGCCTGTCCTAGGAATGATTGCCCGCCGGGTCAACGAGCATCGGCCGGGGCATGCGACTGCCTCGGCAAAGAAAAGGGCCGCCTCGTGCGAGGCGGCCCTTTCGATTTTCTGCGTCTGGCCTCAGGCCGTCATGTCGACTTCGACATCGAGCAGCGGCGCATACTGCTGTGCGCCGAAGATATCGCCATCACCCGGCGAACCGCTCGGGCGGATACGGGTGATCGTGAACTTGATCGCCAAGCCGGGATCGAACTCCACGAAATCGGTGATGCGGCTCGGGTCGATCTGATAGAGCGCACAGATGCTCTCGCGGCTGATCGCCTTAGAGCGGCGCACAAGATCGTAGGTCGCGCGTTCGCGGAAGATGATGTCAAACGTGATCTTGTCCGTGCCGGCGTTCTTGCTGCGAACGGTCTTGGCGAGTTCGGAAAGTGGCTTCTTGCTGTTGATCTGGCTCATCTTAGCCCACCATTGCTGAATGCGTCGGGAAAAGCTCGAGCGGATCGCTGACGGCCATCGTGTGGTTCAGCGTCCAGCGGTAGCCCGCGCTGGCATGCAACACTTCATCGAGCGGGAAGGAAACGCCACTGGCGGTGCCCTTCACATCGGGAAGACGGGCGTAGAACATCTGGCGCGTACCGATCATTGCGACCTCTTCGGCCATTTCGACGGTCGGTGCGATACCCTGGACGACGACGCACAGTTCGTGCCCCGGCTCGTTCTTCTTCGGCTCCAGGTCGCCCATCACGCCGTTGCGGCCATAGACGCTGTAGTGCAGTTCCCAGCCTTCGGCGCCGAAGCGCTCGCGGCACTGCTCGCGGGCCCACTCGATCACGCGGTCGATGTTCTTGATGGTGTACGGATCGCGCACACCGGCCATGCCGATGAAGCGCTCACCGATCTTGCCGGCGCCTTCGAGCTTCACGCGGAAGTCTTCGGCAGGAACGAACTCCATGCCGGTAACGCGCGTGGTCTTCTCGGTCAGCTGCTCGTAGTGGCAGTTGGTCATGTCCATGAGGCCGCCCGCCACGTACTCGAAGAACGGGTTGGAACGCTCGTACATGGCGTGGCCTGACACCGAGGCCACGGTGCAACGCTGCGCCGGGTTCATGGCGGTGACATCGACGTGATCGTTGGTGATCTCGCCCATCACCGTTTCCTTGCCGCCGTACGGCTCGGCGCAGAACGAGGCGCATTCGAGCACCTTGCCGAGATAGTAGGACTGCGCCTCGGGGAAGCCCTTGGAGAGCGCCGCGGAGGCGAAGATCGCGCTGTCGGAGGAACGACCGCCGATGATGACGTCGCAACCTTCTTCGAGCAGCTTCAGGAACGGATGGACACCCGCCATGGCAACGATGCGGCTGGTCGCATCGAGTTCGGATTCGGTGAGATCTTCACGCTCATCGAGGCCGCGGATCGGCGAGCCGCCGCGGATCTTGGCGCGGACGTACTCGCGATCGACTTCGGAGTAGAACCAGCCGAGCTTGAACGGCGCCATCTTGTGACGGGCGGCGATGTCGCGGATCATTTCGACGTACATGTCGACGCGGCTGTTGGTGCCCGTGTCGCCGGCAGAGCCGATGATCATCGGCACGCCCAGCTTGCGCGAGGCGACCAGCATCTCTTCGAGATCGTGCAGCTGCCAGGCGCGGGGCGCCGTGCTGGTATCGCTGCCGAGCGGCGTCGGCCCGATATCGTCGCTACCGGAGTCGGCGGCGATGAAGTCCGGATTGGCGGCCACACCGATGTGGAAACTCGCCGTCTTGATGGGGGCGAACCCAAGATGCCCGTTTGGGCAGATGATCTTCATAGAGTCACTCGCAATCTGTGGCGTTGAAGGGAATCAGGACTTGGCACGAGGTAACGGTTCCACGTGCCTCTGCAGGGGTTGTCTGGGCTGAAATCGAGGGTGCCAGCGGCGCAGGCGTAGATCGCGGTCGACAGCGTGTGGCTCCCCTCGCGGTCCATATGCTGGCAGAGCGGCGCGCCGCCATCGGGATGCGTCGCCATCAGCGTCTTGGCCGAGGCAATGTCCCAGGTTCGCGTCGGCAGAGTACGCTCGAGGAATGCGTAGCGCGCGTTCGACGTACCACCCACCGCCTCGCTCACCACCGTCGCCCTACTCTCCGGCGAGGTCTTGAGCGTGTTGGTGTGATAGACTGGTGGCATGCCCGTCGAGCCTTCGGTGATCGAAGGACCGGTCTCGGCGAACTCCACCGTCGCAGTGGCGCCGGTCGGGTCTGCCATGGTCAGCGAACCGCCACCGGCGTGCCGTGCCTTGCGGATCATCGCCAGTGCATCGGCAACCGAACGGCACTCGGCCATCAGCCTTCCCATGAGGAAGAAGCGGTGCCAGCCAACGGTGTAACGCTGCAGAGGAATATGCGTGTCGGCGAGGGCGAAGCCGAAGCTGTTGATGCCGCTCGAATAGCAGGCCGGTGCGCCGATGCTGCCTACGCACAGCATGTGCCCGGTCGCGATATCGGGCCCCGAATGCAGCGCGACATGCTGCAGGCCATAGAGCGTACCCGACGTGTCGCGGTTCTTGGCCACAAGCGGACCATCTGGCCCGTCGGCCGAGGCCCACGAACTGCAACCGTCGGCCTCCGGCGGCATGGTGAAGCCAGCCCTCAGCATGCCGAGATGGAACGCGGTGAAGAGATCGTCCTCGGAGAGATCGAATCCGGCCGCGATGCCGCGGATTTCGGCAAGGCTGTGTGGGTCGTTGACCTCGTGAAAGGCCCGTTGCGCGGCAAGGTAGCTCTTGGCGCGCTCGTTGATGAGGCCATCGGCGCGCGCCTTTTCGACGTGCGCGATGGTGGCCGCATGGACGCTATCGCGGCGCTTGAGGTTGGCCGCAGCATGCGCGCGGCCGCGCTGCTCGGCGTCCCCCGCAAGGATCAGCGGCTGCGCGCTCATGAAGCCTGCCCCGGGTTGACGACGACACCGGCGCCGCCCACCGAGGAGTCAGTGTCCCCACCGGACCAGACGAAGAACTCGAAGCGCTGATCGGCCTCCGGGTTGCGGTCGTAGCGCGGCCAGCTGGAATTCGCGATCTGCAGCCGGATGCGGTGGCCCTTCTCGAAGCGGTTGGCGATGTGGATTGGCCCCACTTCAACGAGCTTGGGCTTGTCCGCATCGCCCGGCAGCTCTTCCGTCCAGGTGGCGAAGCGCTGGTAGTGGTCGGCGATATTGAGCGCAAAACCGTTTGGCCAGCTGCTGCTAGACGGATATTCGTCGACGATCTTCAAGGAAAGATCGCAGGCTTTCGTGGTCGCCGACAGCCAAAGGCGGATGTAGAGCGGCCCGGTAATGTCGAGCGCTGCCTCAAGCGGATCGCTGCGGAACGCCAGCACATCGTGCCGGCTGATCAGCGGCAGGCCGGTGCCCGGCGACAGGTGTACGTCCTTGCGCTCGACCTGATCGACGCCGCCGCTTGAAATGAAGTTCGGGATGGCCGCATCGGGATTCTTGATCGAGCTGCCGATCGTGGGGACCGGCTTTTCGAGGTTGGCCGTGAGCCGCTGGGTGCCCTGCTCCGCCGAGGCGGATACGTGGAGCTTGCCTGCGGGGGTGAGGAACAGCTTGAGATCGGCGCCCCCGGTCGGCGGCCACACATCGGTTGTACGCCAACCGCCGCCATGCAGCAGGCGATTGTCCGGATCCTTGGCGCCACTGCCGCCACCCATCTGGAAGTACGAGATGGTCGGGATCTTCGTGGGCAGCTCACGATCGATATCGCGCAACGTCGCGTCGAACCAGCGCAGGCGCATCTCATTGGGATCGAGCGCTGCATCGGGACCGAATTCTGTGTCGCCGGAGCTTGTGGTTGCGCCGTAGGGGCCGGTGTGGACCCACGTCCCCACCACGACCTTCTTTGGCGCCGTGTGCGACTTGAACCGATCGAGCCGCAGGAAGGTCGACCAAGCGTGGTGACCGTACCAGCTCGTGAGCGTGAGGATGGGGATGTCCGGATACTGATCGAGATAGGGCTCGATCATCATCTGCGGGTTGCGCCACCTTTCGTTCTCGCGCGGGTTGTCCTGCGCGTGCAGCAGCCACTCCTCGTAGGCGGGCAGCGCCGAAACCGGCGAGGCGCCAGCACGCCACGGAGCGCGCGCATACCAGTCCGAGGCCCGCGCCTTCACGGCGTCCAGCTGCGCCCGCAGCAGCGGGTCCCGGCGCGCTTCGGGCGAGGTGATGGCCATGCGCAGCGCGAACGTACCGAGCTGTCCGATGACGAACGCGCCATCCTCGCGCACGGTGCGCTTGAAATAGTTGATCGCGGCATCAAACACGACCTGCGATTTCAGCGTCGGGTGCTTGGTGATTGCCAGCGACTGCTGGTTCGAGCCGGTGAAAGAAAAGCCGGTCGTTCCGACCTTGCCGTTGGACCAGTCCTGCGCGTCGATCCAGTTGAGCAGGTCGTGGCCGTCCTCGCCCTCGTGGGGGTGCGCAAGGTAGTGCTGGAACACGCCCTCGCTGTCGCCGCGCCCGCGCGTATCCTGCAGCACGACGTTGTAGCCACGCGCCGCGAAGAACCCTGCCATCCGGACCAGCTCGCCGTTGCGGCGGTCGTAGGGAGTGCGCTCGACGATGGTCGGCCCGGGGCCCTTTCGGTCGGTCGGGACATACACGTCGGCACACATTTTGGTGCCGTCGCGCGTGGGCACCATCACAACCGAGCGGGAGACCTTGCCGGTCAGGATCCAAGTCTCAAGGCTAGCCATCTTCTACTCTCTGGTTAGGCGTTGACACGTGCTAGGCACTGTTGCATTGGGCTAATCACGAGATTCGGACTGGTATGGTCTGGTCTACATGAGAATGAACGGACTTTCAACCCATGTCGAACTGGCTGAACACCCGCTACGAAAACGTTTTCGCCTTCATCGAGGCCGGAATCCGGGAAGGCGACCTGGCGCCCGGCTCGCGCCTTGCCGGTGAGCGCAAGCTCGCCGAGCAGCTTGGCATCAGCCGTGAAACCGTGCGCCTTGGCCTCGATCTCGCGGAGCAATCCGGGCTGATCGTCCGCATCCCGCAGCGCGGAACGTTCGTCGCCTCGCCTAAGGTCAACCAGGACCTCGGCGTCATGCAGCCCTTCCGGGAAACCGTGCTGGGCATGAACATGAAGCCCACCTACCTGCTGCGAAACAAGGAGCCGGTCATCCTCAATGCGGAGACGGCGCAGAAGCTGCAGGTGGAGGCGGGAACGCCAGCGCTTCAGCTTGAGGTGCTCGGCCTTGCCAACGGGCTGCCGCTGGCGCTCTACCGCTCGACGCTCCCCCAGTGGGTCGTCGAATCCATTGGCGAGGACGCGCCGTGGGGCGAGCGCTCCAGCTACGAACTGGCGGCGACGGCTCTGAAGATTGCCAGCCTTACTGTCTCGCAGGAGCTTGAGGCGATCACCCTGCGGCGCGATCTTGCTCAAATCGTCAAGACCCGCGCCGGCTCGCCCGGCTTCTCAGCAGTCAGCATCTTCTCCTCCCCTCAAGGCACGCCGGTCGAACTCCGCCATGCCTGGTACCCCGGTAGCCGCTTCCGCTTCAAAGTCTCACGCGTCATCAACTCGTTTGGCGGCTGAGCCGAGCGATCACGCGTCCTTCTCGACTCACGCGGCAGCAGCGCTGCCGCTTGCGCGAGGATCGGTCATCTGCCGGATTTCGTTGCCCAGCACGTTGATCGCCATGACGACGAGGAAGATGATGATGCCGGGCAGCGACGCGAGCCACCACGCGGACGACAGGTAGGCGCGGCCCTCCGAGAGCATCCCACCCCACGTCGCCTGCGACGCCGAAACGCCAAGGCCGAGGAACGACAGCGAGGCTTCGGTGGCAATCACGATGCCTACCTCAAGCGTTGCGAGGATGGTGACCGAGGGCAGAACCGCCGGAAGGATGTGCTGCAGGACGATGCGCACATCGCTGACCCCGAGCATCCTCGCAGAGAGCACGAACTCGCGCTCCTTGACCGACAGGACCTGGCCACGGACGAGGCGCACGTAGATGGCCCACTGGCTGGCGACGAGCGCGATGATGACGTTCTGCAGCCCCGGCCCGAGCACGCCCACAAAGGCGATGGCAAGCAGGATGAACGGGAAGGCCATCCAGGTATCGGTGAGGCGCATCAGCACCGTATCGGCAATGCCGCCGACATAGCCGCTGAACAGGCCCACTGCGACCCCGATGATCACCGACAGCGACACAGACACCGCAGCGACGATCATCGGCACCTGCGTTCCGGCGATCAGCCGCGACAGCACATCCCGGCCGAGCTGGTCGGTACCAAGCGGATGACCCGGCGTCATCGGTGGCTTGAGGCGGTTGATGAGGTTCTGCGCATTGGGATCCATCGGCGTCAGCCAGTGGGCAAACAGGCCGACGAAGAGGAAGATGGCGCAGGCCACAAGTGCGATCACCAGCGCCGGCGATCTCAGGTTTCGAACGAGCGCTTTCACTTAGTGGGCTTCCTGGTGACGAATGCGCGGATCCATGAGGACGTGCAGGATATCGACGATGAAACTGGTGACGACGAAGGCAACGGCCATGACCAGCACACCGCCCTGCACCAACGGATAGTCGCGGGCGCGGATGGCATCGACGATGAGCATACCGAGGCCGGGCCACGAGAAGACGGATTCCAGCACCACCGCACCGCCAAGGATGCCGCCGAAGCGCACGCCCATGACGATGACCGTCGGCGGGGCGGCATTGCGCAGCATGTGCCGCCAGATCGAGAGCTTGCTCAGGCCGCGCGAGCGCAGCGCGCCAATGAATTCTTCCTGGCCGATCTGGATGAGGCTACCGCGCAGCACCTGGGTCAGCGTCGCGGTAATCGCGGCGGCAAGCGCCACGGCGGGCAGCGTCAGCTGGTGCAGCGTAATCCGCAGCGCGTCCATATTGCCCGTCAGGATCGCATCGACGACGTGAAGCCCGGTGATTGTCTCGAGATCCACCCTTGAAGGCAGGCGTCCTCCCGTCGGGAACCAGCCCATATGCACTGACAGCAGAAGGATGAGCATGATGCCGAGCCAGAATGTCGGCATCGAGTAGCAGAACAGCGCAATCGTATTGGTGATGTGGTCCATGGCCTTGCCGCGGTTGATCGCGGCGATGAAGGCCATGGGCACGCCGACGATGACCGCAAGGATCATGCCGGCGATGGAGAGTTCCGCCGTGGCCAGAAAGGCGGGCAGGATCAGCTCGCCAACGGGCTGGCGCTGCGTGATCGAGCGGCCAAGGTCGCCCTGCAAGGCGTTGCCGATGAAGTGCAGGAACTGCACATGGATGGGCTGGTCGAGGCCGTAGTGCTGCATCAGCACCGCGCGCTGCTCATCCGAGACGTTACTCTCACCGATGAAGATGTCGACCGGGTCGCCCGGCGTCAGCCGGACGAGCAGGAAGACAACGACGGCCACGAGAAAGAGGACGACGACCGTCTGGACGATCTTGCTAATCATTGCGTTGAGCATATCGGGATGTCCAGATTTGGTACGCCGACTGGGGGTGCGGTCGAAGCCAGCGCTGCCGGCTTCGACCGCCTTGTTTTGCGACTACTTTGCCACGGCCGCAGCGTTGAGGCGGTACATGCCGGTCGAGGACGGAGCCCAGCCGGTCATCGACGTGCTGACGCCGTAGATCTCGGACGGGTTGACCAGCGGCGCCCACGGAGCATCGTCAACGAGGATCGAGAGAGCCTCGTGGTAGAGTTCCTGGCGCTTGGCAGCGTCGGTGGTCGAACGCCCTGCCTCGAAGATCCGGTCGATCTCGGGGTTTGCGTAGTTGGTGTACTTGCGCTTGTCGCCACGGCCCGACCAGAAGTGCGGGGCAAGCATGGCATCGACATCACCCTCGGCGACGCCCCACGAGCTGACGAAGGCCTGCGCATTGCCGCCGGTGGTGAGGTCGCCAAAGGCTGCATCTTCGACGACTTCGACCTCGGCCTTGAGGCCAGCCGCCTGAAGGAAGCCGACCGTGGCCTGGGCGAGGACGAGATCGACCTGGCGCACGCTGACCTTCACCGGAACGGTGACCGCCGAAAGCACTTCCTTGGCTGCGGCAGCGTCGTAGGTGAAGCCCGCAAGGTTCGCGTCGTAGCCGAACATCTCGGGGAAGGCCATCGTGGTCAGCGGGCGGGCCTGGCCGCCATAGATGCTGTCGACGAGCAGCTGACGATCGACCGCCTTGCCAACGGCGCGGCGAATGTTGACGTCATCGAACGGAGCAACGTTGACGTTCATGCCGAGGTAGTAGAGGCGCGTGCCGGTAACCGTCATCGGCGCGACATCGCCGGTGAGTTCACCGATCTGGTCGGGCGGGATCTGGTCAGCGATGTGGATTTCGCCGGCCTTGAGCGCCGCGATACGGGTGGCGAGTTCCGGGATGGTCTGGAAGGTGATTTCCGGGCTCGCCGGCTTGCCGCCCCAGTAGCTGTCATTGCGTTTCAGCACGACGGTCGAACCATCACGCGACACGAACTCGAACGGGCCGGTTCCGACGGGATGCTCGGCGAACTTCTCGTCACCGATCTCTTCGATCAGGGCCTTGGGCGGCAGTTCGACGAAGGCGAGCGTGGTGAGCAGCGTCGGCGCCGGCACCTTCGTCGTGATCGTCACTTCGTATTCGCCGCTCGCCACGACCGACTCGACCAGCGTGCGCAGCGTCGAGGAGTTTGCGGCCGGGCTGTCGGGATTGAGCATGCGGTTGAGGTTGAACGCGACGGTCTCGGCGTTGAACACTTCACCGTTGTGGAACTTCACGTCCTCGCGCAGCTTCAGAACCCACACCTTGTCGTCGGTCACGACCCACGATTCGGCCAGCTGCGGCGCGACGCGCAGATCGTCGCCCTGCACCACCAGCGCGTCGAAAATCTGGCGCTTGATGGCACGGGTTTCGCGGCCGCCGGGCGGGGCGAGCAGCGGGTGGAACTGGGTCGGCTTGACCGCCTGACCGATGTACAACGGCGCGCTGTCCTGAGCGATAGCCACCGGCGCGACGAGCGCGGCAACCAGCGCGGCAGCGGCCACGCCAATAAGTTTCCTCATGCACATTCTCCCATGAACTTCACTAAGCGATTCAGTCGATCGTCGGAGTAGATCTGATCAACTCACGAGTATATTCGTGAGACGGGTTGTGGATGACCGACTCCGCATCGCCAACTTCCACAATCTTCCCCGATTTCATCACAGCGATCTGCTGGGACATCTGCTCCACAACTGCGAGGTTGTGGGAAATCAGCACGTAGGTGAGATTTCTCTCCTTCTGCAGCGATTGCAGAAGAATCAGGATCTGCGCCTGGATGGAGACGTCGAGGGCCGACACCGGCTCATCGAGGACCAAGATCTTGGGCTCCACCGCCAGCGCCCGTGCAATCGAGATGCGCTGCCGCTGACCGCCCGAAAACTCGTGCGGAAAGCGTGTCGCGGCCTCCGGCGGCATACCGCATTGCTGCAGCAGTTCGGCGACTTTGGAGTTCCGCTCGGAGGCGGAGCACAGGTTGTGCACGCGCATGCCTTCGGCGATGAGATTGCCGACGCGCCAGTTCGGATCGAGCGAGGCGTATGGGTCCTGGAACACCATCTGCATGGTGCGGCGGAACCGGAGGATGTCAGCACGGCTGCGGATGCTGGTGACGTTCTGGCCATCGACGGCGATGGACCCCGAGTCGATGCTTTCGAGCCCACACAGGACGCGTGCCGTGGTGCTCTTGCCCGATCCAGATTCGCCGACGATGCCGAACGTCGTTCCGGGCAGCACCTCAAACGACACATCATCGAGGGCGGCCACTGTCTTGCGCTTGCCCAGAAGGGCTTGGCCGCTGACGAAAGTGCGCCTCAGGTTCGTCGCCTGGATGATCGGTTCGACTGGTGCTTGGTGGGTCATGGGCGTGGATTCAGACAGCGGAAGCGGTGCGTTGCGTCGCCGGTTTCAGCCGGCACCGCTTCGGTGCAACCCGGCACGGCGTTCGAACATCGCGGCTGGAACGGACAGGCCGCAAGCGCGGCAAGGATGCGCGGAGGCGAGCCGGGGATCGACTTGAACGGCACCCGCCGGCCAAGCCGCGGCAGCGATTCGATGAGCGCCGCCGTGTACGGGTGCCGCGGCCGGTTGAACAGCGTCTCGGTCACCGTCTCCTCGACCAGCAGGCCGCCGTAAAAGACCGCCACGCGATGACAGACTTCAGCAACGACACCTAGGTCGTGGGTAATGAGGATGACAGCGACGCCGCGCGACACCGCCACCTTCTGCAGCAGTTCGAGCACCTGCTTTTGCACGGTGACGTCGAGCGCCGTAGTCGGCTCGTCGGCGACGATGAGCTTGGGATTCGAAATCAGCGCCGCGGCGATCACCACGCGCTGTTTCATGCCGCCCGAAAGCTGGTGCGGATAGCTGATGAAGCAGCGCTCCGGATCGGCAATGCCGACCTCGGCAAGCAGGTCGAGGGCGCGCTGGCGAGCGGCCGCCTTGCCCTTCCACTCTCCGCCGGCGCGCAACACTTCCATGAGCTGCGTGCCGATAGTGTAGACGGGATCTAGGGCCGCAATGGCGTCCTGAAAGACGAAGCCGATCTCGCCGCCGCGCAGGTGCTTCAGCTGCGCCTCGCTCATCGAGAACACGCTGCGTCCTTCGAAGAACACATCGCCCGAACGCTTGGCGGAAGACGGCAGCAGGTTGATCACGGAACGCGCCGCGACGCTCTTGCCCGATCCTGATTCGCCGACGATGCCGAGGAACTCACCGGGCCAGACATCGAGCGAGATCCCCGAGACCGCATGGAGCCGGCCGAACTGGACGCGCAGGTCGCGCACCGAAAGCAGCGGCTCGCCACGTCTTTCCGGTCGCTCGAATGGACGCAACTTCGGCCCAGCAAGATTGCTGGGGGATGGAACCGCGCCAACGCTCATGCCAGACACTCTGCTCCGGTCATGGTCCACCCCACGTATGTACCCCGCTCTTGCCGACGCTGCCCCGCCAGCCCATCTGGACTGGTATGGTGTGGACCATAGTCGAAGAATCGGAGCCGTCAATTGGGTTTTGGAATCTCTTTTTTCGCGCCTAGAATTGCGCCACAATGCCGGAAAATCCGGCTTTTCCAGACTTTTTTCCAGCCCGAACAAGTCGATTGACAAAAGCCAGAACCCACCCGTAACTAATACCAGTCCAGTCCAGAGCAGCCAGTCAAGTGACGCCGAATATTGTGTTTCGCAACTCGGCACAGTGGCGCGGCAGTGTGAACTGCAGGCCTGCGACGTCTCCAATCCCTCCTAACCGTCAGCAAGGCTCGAACACCCGATGCCCAACCTAGAAGTCTCGCCTCAGATCGAGCGACGTTGCGATGCGATCGACAAGCTCGTCAGCATCGATATGTCCGGGCGTCGCGTTATCGGCCTCCTCTATGACGAGGCCCGCCGCGAGGCCGGCATGCCGCTCTCGCTGCGCGCCGCGAGCACGCTGCAAAAGGCGCTGTCGCCCGGCAAGATCGCCCTGATCGCGACCGGGTGGCTCGACCGTCCCCACGTCTCGCTGTCGATTGCCGAGACTGACGGCCCTCCGGGCGCCGCTGCCCTGGCCCGCGCGCTGCACATCGGCCTCGGCGCCATCCCCTTCATCCTCGTCGAGGAGCAGATCGTCGATGCCACCATCGCGGTGATGCACGCGGCCGGCCTGCGCTGCGTATCGCCTGAAGAATCACTCCGGGCACGGGGCGGCTCCGGCGCACTCCACGTCGCCTCGGTGATCGGAATGCCGGCTGACCGCAAGGCAGCCGAAGCATTTGCCGCGGACCTGCTGTCTCGCTTCGATGTCGGCGCGTTTGTCGCCATCGAGAAGGGCGGCGAAAACGCCAGGGGCCGTATCAACACGAGCCGCGGCTTCGACACGACGGATGCCCTCGCCAAGGCTGATGCGGTGCTGGAAGCCTGCAGCGCCCGTGGCATTCCGACGGTCGGCATCGGCGATGGCGGCAATGAGATCGGCATGGGCAGCATTCGCGAAGGTCTCGCGGGCAAGCTGCGCAACTCGATCGGCCCCAGCGGCACCAGCGACGACGGCGTCGTGCCGGTGAACAAAGTCGATGCGCTCGTCGCGGCGGCCGTCTCGAACTGGGGCGCCTATGGCGTTGCCACCGCGCTCGCGGTGCTGCTTGACCGCGCCGACGTGCTGCACACCGTCGAGATCGAGGAGCAGATCCTGCGCGCCAGCGCTGCAGCCGGGTTCATCGATGGCGTCACGGGCTATGTCGGCCCCACCGCAGACGGCCTGCCGCTGCACGTCAACACGGCGCTCATACGCCTGTTGCGCACGCTCGTCGGTGACGGCGTCGATACGCGCATCTGGAAGGCCAACGCGAGCTCGCCGCGGCCGGACGTGCTGCCCTACGAGGTGCCGGCGACGACCACGCGGTGGGACCTTGACCTGCCCGAAGGCGACAAGGCCATGCTGATCTGCAACCAGATCGACCAGTTGCTGTCGATCGACATGCCGCAGCGCGACGTGATCGACATCGCCTACAGCGTGTTCCGCAAGTTCTACGGCAAGCCGCTGAGCTACCTCGCCGCAAAGCAGCTCGAGAAGGTCAAGCAGGGCCAGCTCGTGGTCATCGCCACCGGCTTCCCCAACCGGCTTCGGATCGACCCCAATATTGCCGAATCGGATGGCCCGGTCGGTGCGGCCGTTCTCGCCCGCGCGGTGCATCTTGGGCTTGGCGCCGTTCCGGTGATTCTCATCGAAGAGCAGCTCATGGGCTCGATGGCAAAGATACTTCACGCCGTCGGCCTGCGCGCCCTCAGCCTCGAAGCGGCCAAGCTGTGCGGCGACCCGAAGTCGGCCCAGCATGCGGCGGCGATTCTCGCCTCGCCCCTCGACTGGGAAGAGGCGAAGGCGCAGGCCGCCGACCTCGTCGAGAACCACAATGTGGGCGCGGTCATCGCCATCGAGAAGGCAGGCGCCAACCCTGAGGGCGAACTGCTGTTCAGCCGCGGCCGCCCGGGCACCGAGTACATCGGCAAGGTCGACCCGCTGCTCAAGGCCTGCGAAGCCAAGGGCATCCCGACGATCGGTATCGGCGACGGCGGCAACGAGATCGGCATGGGCAACGCCGACGGCGCGCTGCGCGATCTGCTGATCTACGGCGACAAGCAGTACAATGGCGGCATCGTGCCGGCCCATATCACCGACGCTGCCGTGCCGGTGACCGTCTCGAACTGGGGCGGCTACGGCATTGCGGCGGCCCTCGCTGCTGTGCTGGGGCGCCCCGACATCGTCCATGACGAGGCCACCGAGCGGCGCATGCTGCTCGCATGCTCGCTCGACGGGCTGATCGACGGCGTCACCGGATCGACGCTGCCGACATCGGACGGAATGGGCGAAGAGATTCACGTCGCCATCGTCACCATGCTGCGCACCATTCTGGGCATTGGCGTGCCGGTCAACGACTGGCCGGCGACCGCGCCGAAGGCCTAGACGAATACCCCACGACAGCGCATGCCGGATCGTCCTGCGATTCGGCGTGCTGCACTTCATCCGGTTCCGCGGCACACCAGCGTCATGATGAGGAGCCGCGCGGCAACAGATGGAAACAATGAACCCGACCACGGATGAAGCGACCCCAGCCCAGATCGTCACCGTAGGCGTCATCGGCGCCGGGCAGATGGGTTCGGGGATCGCCCATGTCCTCGCGCTCGCCGGCTATGACGTCGTGCTGAACGATCTCGATCCGAAAAGCCTCGAACGCGCGCTGACCACGATCGGCAGCAACCTCGACCGCACCATTCGCAAGGGCACGATTACCGTCGCTGACAAGGAGCAGGCGCTGACCCGCATTGCCACCACCACAGTTGTGGCGGACTTCGCGAAGTGCCAGTTGATCATTGAGGCGGCGACCGAGGATGAGGCGATCAAGCGCAAGATCTTCGCAGGCATCGCGCCCCACATAGCTGCCGGGACAATCCTTGCGACCAATACGTCATCGATCTCGGTGACGCGCATGGCGGCGACGACACCCGATCCCAGCCGCTTCGTCGGCATGCACTTCATGAACCCCGTCCCGGTGATGACCTTTGTCGAGATCATCCGTGGAGCTGCGACCAGCGACGCAACGGTTGCGGCAGTTGTCGCGGTCAGCGATCGCCTGGGCAAGGTCAACGCGCTGGTTGAGGATTCGCCCGCCTTCCTCGTCAACCGCCTGCTGATCCCGATGCTCAATGAGGCCATCTTCGCGCTCGCCGAGGGCGTCGCGAGTGTCGAAGCGATCGACACCGCGATGCGGCTCGGCGCCAACCATCCGATGGGCCCGCTGATGTTGGCCGACTACATCGGGCTCGATACGTGCCTGTCGATCATGCGGATCCTGCAGCGCGAATTCGGCGACCAGAAGTACCGGCCCTGCCCGCTGCTGGTGAAGTATGTCGACGCGGGTTGGCTCGGCCGCAAGACGGGCCGCGGCTTCTACGACTATTCGGGTGAGGCGCCCGTTCCGGCCCGGTAGGGCCAGACCCACCATGAAAGAGGAAGGGCGGCTCCGGTGGGAGCCGCCCTTCTCATTTGCGCAACAGCGACGCTCAGAGGTTGAGCAGAACCACGCGCGCGCCGGCCTTGTTGTTGTTTGTCGACAGCGCGACCTGCTTGCCATCCGGCGACACGGCTGCGCCGAAGAACTGCGAGGCCACGGTATCGTTGGGCAGCGCAAGGATGCCGTCTTCGCTGACGGTGGTGTCCAGCTTGCCCGAGGCGTCGAGAACGATCGCCGAGGGGATGCCGCCGAAGAAGCCTACATGCATTGTACGGTCACCAGGCAGGGCGACGACAAGACGGCCGCGATCTTCAGCGGTCGTGAGGCCGAGACCTTCGGACTGCACGACGGCGCTGCCGTTCGTGCCGTACGTCGTGTCGAGCGCATTGCCCTTCACCTTGAACGAGACGACATCGGGCGCCTCGGTGGTCTTAAAGCCGAGCGTCGAGGCGACGCCTTCGCCGGTCGCGCCGCCGTAGCCGGTGGTCACGTAGCTGCCATCCGACAGACGAACGGCCGCGTAGCCTTCGGCGAAACCACCATCGGCGAGGAGCGGATTGAACACCGCGATGCCCGGCGTGGCGGCGAGGCCAACCGCGTCGGCCGACGACTGCGGCGACACGAACCCGCCGAAGCTCTGGTCAAGCGAGCCATCCGCATTGAGCCGGATCAGGATCAAGTGGTTGCGCAGGCCGTCACCGAGGTTGGTGTAGCCGGCGCTCATGATCGCGCCATCGGCCTCGACGCTCACGCGGCGGCCGCCTTCGGCAAACGCCTGAGCCGAGTGGTAGGTAAACGGCTTGCCGCCGTTGAAACCGGCGTCCGCCGTACCGTCAGCGGCGTTGAGGCGCACGACATAGCGGTCGGCGTCGGTGCGGCCCGAACCCTCGGCGGCCGAACCGTGGCCGGCGACAACGAGCTTCTCGGTGCCGCTCGAATTGTCGACCTTGAGATCCCAGGCGGTGTCCTGCGGGGGCTTCTCGGCATCGGGGAAGGCGTCGTTGTTGGCATTGGGCCAGCCGAAGACGACCTCAAGCGCGCCCGTCTCGCCGCCCCAGGCGCCAGTCACCTGCTTGCCGGTGGCATCGAAGCGCACGAGGTAAACCGAGACGCCGCCGCCTTCTTCGTTGGCATTCACCGCAGCGACAACATCGCCATTGGCGAGCGGCGCGACGGCGAGCGACTGCTCGACGAGGCCGGCACCGAGGTCGACCTCGGCAAACCCGTCTTCTCCGAAGGCGGTGTCGGGCGTACCATCAGCATTGAGGCGGCCAACGACGACGACCGTCTGCGCGCCCGTCTCGGCCGACGGATCGCCCTTGTGGCCCGAGACGTAGATTTTGCCGTCGGCGCCGTAGGCGAGACCACGAAAGTCGTTGGCCTTGTCGGTCACGAAGTCTGCGGCGGGTGTGATGTCCTGGGCGAGCGCGGTGCTGGCCATAAGGACGGCGCCCAGTGTGAGAAGGCTGCGAGTCAGCATTGAAGTCCCTCCTGTTGATCCGGCGCACCACGACCCTGCGTGGCCCGGACGATAAGTTGATCTCTTGCCGGGCTTGATGTGCCCGGGCCGGCAGCAATGCCGGCAGGCTGGGCTACATGCCCGGAACGACGACCAGAATGCCGAGCCGATTGCCGGCCTGGCGAAGATCACGCGCGAGATTGGTGAGCGCCTTGACGGCGGCCTCGGCGGTCGCGCGATCCGCGCTGCCGGCCGGCGGCGCGAGGAAGCGCTCATAGGGCGCGTTCATCGCTCCAAGCGCAGCATCCGCTGCCTCGAAGCCGACGACGATCTTGCCGGCCAGCTCCGCGTCGGTGGCCTCCACCAGCTTGTCGAGACCGGCGTCGAAGTAGACCTTGCGAGCCCCCTCGAACGCGAAGCGGTTGTCTTCGGCCGAAGTGCCGCTGTACGGCGAGGGCTGGAAGTTCTCATTGGCGGGAAACAGGCCCGCCCCGATGCGGCGCAGCGGAATCTCGTAGCCGAGCAACGCGGCCATGCCGTTGAAGGCCCGGCCGAGCGCGTTGCGCTGGTCCATCGCCTCGACCGACGCGCGGTAGTTGTTGGCGCCCGCCGCCCAGGCTGCGTTTACGACACTGAGGTCGTTGACCAGCAGCTGCGCCGCGGCGGCTGAATATTCGCCGCGACGCGGCTCGCTCGCAAAGGCCTCCGCGGTCAGCCCGCCATCAGCACCCCAGAGCAGGTATTCGAGAACGTGCAGCCCCGTCGTGATCTTGACCGGCGGCTCGATCTTGTTCAGGCGCGCCAGGGCGCGAAAATTGAGCGACTGCGCACCGTCGGCGATCAGTCCGTCGATGCCGGCTGGGTCGACAGGCCAGATGTTGAGCCGCGGGAACGGCCCGCCGGGCCCATCCACGGGACCCGCGTAGAACAGGAAGGCCTCGGTATCGAGATAGGCGGCGCGCGCCGCCGACCAAGCCACCCGAGTGGCCTCAAGCGTTTCGGCGCCCGGTGCTTCGGCAAGGGCCGCGACCGCTCCACGCAATGCGTCGGCCGCAGCGTGGGCAGCAGCATAGCTCGCCGAGACCAGATCGACGTAGCCGGTCACCTGCTGCTTGGCGTCGTAGACGAAGGCGCTGGGGTCGTTGGTCGAAAGCCGGAACTCGGTGATGGTGCCCAGAACCGGGCCGCCGCCCTCATTGGGACCGCCCTCACCGGATGCCTCGACCTGTGCGACATGGACGCGCGGCCGCGGGACCGGGGCCGTGGCGCCCGCCTTCTTCACAGCATCGGCGACCGGAGATTCGCGAGCGATGACAACGCGCTCGGCGCTTGCAGTGCTGACGAGAAGGGCCGTGCTGAGGCCGATCCACATACGCGTCCGACGTTCCACTGAATCCCTCGCCATGTTACTGCGACAACTTGCCTGCCAGGCAGGACGCATATAAAAGCTGACCCAGTAAGTCAACTAAGTGGCGATCACGCCTCGTCCGGAGTTCTAAGCTCATGATCCTGTGTATCAGCGACGTGCTTGACGCTTCGGCGCTTGCCCGCTTGCGGGAGACCATTGCGGGGGGCGTTTTCGTTGATGGAATCCTCAGTTCGGGCTGGGCGTCGCGGCTGGTGAAGAACAACGAGCAGCTCGGCGCCGGGCCGGCGCTGGAGGCGGCGCAGGAGCAGGTGGTGTCGGCGCTGCGGGCCAATCCGGTGTTTGCGGCGGCGGTGATGCCACGCCGGTTTGCGCCGCCGCTGTTCGGAAAATATGAGCCCGGGATGGAATTTGGGTCGCATATGGACAACCCGATCATGGGGCCAGAACACATGCGCGCAGATGTCTCTGTGACAATCTTCTTGGCGGAGCCTGACACGTATACCGGGGGAGAGCTCGTCATGGAAACGTCCGGGGACGAGGCAGCCTACAAATTGCCCGCGGGCTCGGCGGTTGTGTATCCCACTACCGTGATGCACCGGGTGGAGCCCGTAACGCGCGGTACGCGCGAGGTCGCCGTGACCTGGGCGCAGAGCCTGTTCCGCCGCGCCGACGAGCGCGAAATCCTGTTCGACCTCGAACGCACCGCCCGCGCCATTTTCGAACGCGAGGGCAAGACTGAAGACTTCGACCTCATCAACAAATCCGCCTCCAACCTGAGGCGGATGTGGGTCGACTGAAGGGAATTTTGAGCATGACCGGACTTCGCCGCCTCGCCGCAGCGCTTGCGCTTGCCGCTCTCGCCCTCCCCGCCACAGCGCAGGACAAGGGCATCACGGTCTATACGTCCCAGCACGCCGCGCTGACGCAGGCCTGGGCCGATGCCTATACGGCCGAAACCGGCGTGCCGGTGGCGATCCGCAAGGGCACCGATATCCTGATGGCCAACCAGATCATCCAGGAGGGGCTCAACTCGCCCGCCGACGTGTTTCTCACCGAGAACTCGCCGGCCATGGCCATGGTCGAGCAGGCCGGCTTCTTTTCGCCGGTGAACCCGGAAACGCTCGCCATGATCCCGGAGGAATTCCGTCCGGCGAGCGGCATGTGGACCGGCATCGCGGCGCGCACCACGATGTTCGTTTACAACAAGGATCTGCTGTCCGAGGCCGACCTGCCCAAGACCATGACCGACCTCGCCAAGCCCGAATGGGAAGGCAAATGGGGTGCAGCCCCGGCGGGCGCCGATTTCCAGGCCATCGTTTCGGCGCTGCTGCAGCTCAAGGGCAGTGAGGAAACCGCCAACTTCCTCGCCGGCCTCAAGCGCAACGCGCTGGTCTATCGCGGCAATTTTGAAGCCATGCGCGGCGCCAATGTCGGCGAAGTCGCGGGCGCACTGATCTACAATTACTACTACTACGGCGACCAGGGCGGCACGGGCGAAAGCTCGGACAAGCTGGGCGTGCACTTCTTCGGCCACCAGGACCCGGGGGCCTTTGTTTCGGTCTCGGGCGGCGGCGTGCTGAAGGCCTCGGACAACCCGGACGCGGCGCAGGCCTTCCTCGCCTTCGTCACCGGACCGAAGGGCCAGGCGATCCTGCGCGACGGGACCAGCTACGAATACGCCATCGGCAGCGGGATCGAGGCCAATGCGGCGCTGCCGCCGCTGTCGACGCTCGACTATCCCAAGGTCGATCCGTCGCTGCTGAACGCGCAGGAAGTCGTGCAGCTGATGACCGCCGCCGGCGTGATGTAAGGCGAGCGGCCCGCCTCAGTGCGGGCCGAGATCGGCCGTGTGCGGGCGGCTGCGGATCGCCGAAAGCCAGCTCGGCGGACGCTCGATCAGGCGGCGTACCGCCGGCGGGTCTTCGCTGTCATGTAGAGCCCGCAGCTGCTCGCTGATATTGGCGTCGGCCTTGGTGAGCCGCATGTTGTGCCGGACATATTCGGTCCAGGTCGGGGCCTCGTAGGTTTCGATCCACTGGCTGGCATTGCCAAGGTCGCGCATCAGCCGCCAGCGCCGGGCGCCGTCGCGGCGGCGAATGCGCTGCCGCTCGGTCATCACCCGCATGAACGCCGGCACATTGTTCGGGCGAATTCTGTAGGTGATCTCGATCATCACCGGGCCGCTGCGCGGTTCGACGTCGAACTCGACCTGCGGCATCTTCCAGCGATTGAGCGGATCAAGATCCAGCGCCGAGCGGGGCGGAAGCGGCAGCTTGAGACCGACAACAACGCCCGCAAGCAGCAGCGCGGCGGCAACAAGGAACGAGGCCTGCAGGCTGACGCCCTCGGCGAGCATGCCCCATAACCAGGCGCCGAGCGCCATGCCGCCGAAAGCGGCGGTCTGGTAGATCGACAGGGCGCGCCCGACGACCCAGCGCGGCGAGGCCAGCTGCACGGAGACGTTGAATAGCGACAGGGCCAGCACCCAGCACCCCCCGCCAATCGCGAGGCCAAGGCCAGTCAGCACAGGCCACGGGCTGAACGCCAGCGTGAGCGCGCAGACGGCAAAGCCGGCGAAGGCCATGCGCACAATGGTTTCGGTCTGGAGCGTCTGCTGCAGGCGCGCGCTCAGCAACGCCCCGCCAACCGCACCCGCGCCGTAGGCGCCAAGCAGGATGCCGTAGGTCAGCGGCCCGCCGCCCGGAATGCGCGCGGCGACGACAGGCAGCAGCGCGAGCACCGAGATGGCCGCAACGGTGAACATGAAGCAGCGCAGCATGACCCTGATTATGTTGGGTGACATCGCCACATAGCGGACACCCGACAGCAGGGCAGGGCCGATCGCCTCGCGCGGGAGCGGGCTTTCGGCCTTTGGCGCCGGCTTCCACAGGAACAGCGCGACGAGCAGGGCGATATAGCTAACCGCATTGATGGCGAAGGCCATCCCGGCGCCGGCGGCCGCGACGATTGCACCGCCCACCGCCGGGCCGAAGCTGCGCGACAGGTTGAAGCCAATGCTGTTGAGCGCTACCGCCGAAGGGAGCAGCGGACGCGGCACGATATCGCCCACCGACGCCTGCCAGGACGGATTGTTGATGGCGAGCCCGCAGCCGATGAAAAAGGTGAAGCCAAGCAGCAGCCAGGGGGTGATCATGCCCGAGTATGTCGCAAGCACCAGCAGCGCCGACACGACGAGCATGAACACCTGCGCGCCAATCAGCACCCGGCGGCGATTGAAGCTGTCGGCGATGGCGCCGCCGAACAGCGAGAACATCATGATCGGCAGGGAGGTAGACGCCTGCACCAGCGCCACGAGATCGACCGAGTCGGCGATCGAGGTCATCAGCCAAGCGGCGCCGACGCCCTGAATGAGACCGCCGAAGCTCGACGACAGATTTGCAATCCAGAGCGTCCGAAACACCGGCTCGCGCAAGGGAGCTAGTGGTGATGTCTCGACGGCCAATTTTTGCAGTCCCGCATGGAATCTATCGGCTCCAATGCTGACTGAGCCGCACCCCCATGTCCAGTTCGGTGTTTCAGGGATTGCAATGCGGGGGCCGCCAGACGGAACGGCAGGTCAGATGCTCCCGGCTGGCGGACCAGCCGGAAGCGCATTTCAGGCCGCCGGTTCGAGCACGGCGTCGTAGACGTCTTCAGGGGCGAGTGCGAGCAGCCGGTCGGCCATCTCGTGTTTCAGATACTCGAGGCGCGCGTCTTCGTCCGGCGTGCGCCCCTGCTTGCGACCCAGCGCGATGAACTCGTCGCGCACAATGCCCTCTCGGATCATCAGCCGCACGGTGCGGCCGCCAAAGGACAGGATGAACACATAGCCTTTGAGGGTTTCGCCCCGTTCCACCGCCGCCAGCGACGGATCGACGGTGTAGCGCCCCTCGGTCAGGCCGCGCGTCACCATCTCGAACGCGTCGCGCGCGCCTGGCCCGCCGAACGGCGTGCGGATGGCGATGTCGCGGCGCTCCGGCGGCCCTCCGGGGCTGAGGAGCGGCAGGGCGCGCTGCAACACCTTGAAAGCATGCGCCACGCCGCCGGGGAAGCCGAAGCCGTGATAGTGCATCAGGTCGGCGTAGGTATAGCGGAGCTCGCGCCCCGCCTCGTGCACGATGATTGCTTCGGCCATCACGCGGCCTTCCCGTCGAGCTGTTCGCGCACCCACGGCAGGAAGCCGTCAAGGAAGCGCGTCGTTGCCGGCATGAAGTGGCTGCCATGGTGGTAGAACGGGTCGAGGCTGGTCACCACCATGCGCCCCTTGGTCGAGACCTGATCGACGTAGAGGATCGGCAGCTTCCGCTCATTGACGACGAGCACTTCGGCCCCCTCCGGCACATCGAACCAGCCATGCAGGTGGTAGGTGCAGTCCTTCTCGGTAAGATAGGTGAACAGCGAATGTTCGGGTTTTGCCACCCGCACGCCAAGGTCAGCGCCGGGTGTCAGCCACCACCAGAAGTTCGTCGGCTGCGGCGTGAACTTCACGTTCGGCAGCCAGTGCTGGGAGTCGCTCTCACCGGTTGAAACGATGGTGCCGCCCTGATCGAGATAGGCGCGCAGCTTGTCGGCGAACGGGGCGAGCCGGTCCGCCGGCGTGCGGCACGGAACGAGCACGACGTTGAACTGGGTGAGATCGAGGTCGGCCAGTTCTTCGGGACGCGCCAGCTGGTCGAAGTACTTTGCGTAGCGCGGGCCTTCGAGGCTCTCGATGTGGTAGTACGTGCCGGGGTTAATGGCGAGGATGCTCATCAGCCGAGGTCTCCGAGGGTCCAGGAAATGAGGCGCGGGGCGATAAGGTCATGGCTCTTGTTGACCGAACCCATGCCGCCGATGTCGTTGCCGGCGTGCGAGAACATCTTGCCGCCGCCGGGCAGCGTCCATTCCCAATCGACGGGGAAGTTCGCTGCGCTCACGCCATTGATGGCGACCGCGCCATCCGGCATCGGGTTGTGGCCGCGGCCGTAGAACCCGGCGACGCCCTTGTTCTCCTCAAAGCTCGACTGCTCGATGCCTTCGAAGATCGGGTGCGGGTGGAGCCGCGTCAGCACGAGATCGGCGCGCTTTGCCTTCACGATCGGCACGAACGTCCGGAGGCCGGGGATCAGCTCGCGCAGGATGTGACCGTTGAAGAACCAGCGGTCACCGCGCGCGAGCAGCGCCTGTACCGCTTCAGACCAGACGGGGAAGCCGAGCTGGTCGATATGCGTGGTGGTGATGAGACCGGACGCAGCATCGAAATGCGCGCGCGTCAGGTCGCGTTCGCGCACGATGGTGCCGACGCCCTGTTCCACCGCGTGCTGAAACAATCCCGGTGGCGATCCGTAATGCGAATGGATCAGCAGGAGCTGCCGTTGTGAGGGCATTGTCGTTCCTATTCTACTGTCAGGGTGAGACGTGCATCGATGGCCCGCCCGGCGACGGCGTATTCTTCCTGCGCGCGGGTGTTGAGGACGACGCGAAAATCGTGCGGTCCGAAGGGCAGTTCATCGAGGTGATGGATGGGTGCGTAGAGCGCGGCGAGGGCGGTGCCGTTGATGTAGAGCAGCGCATGGCCGAGGTTGGTTTCGGCATCGGCGGCGGTGTCCGGGACGAAGCTGAAATTGGCGGTGTCGAGCAGGACGGTCCAGCCGCCTGCCGGGGCCTTCTCGATGCGGAAGCCGGTGATTTTTGGCGCGGCGTCGGCGGCGACGTCGTGCGCTTGATGCACATGACCGTCATGGGCCGTTGCGACGGGAACGAGCAGCGCGGCTGCGACGAGCGCGGCTAAGGCGAAGCGAAGCATCGGAAGCCTCATTCGGACAGGCGGCCATAGCCGCGATTGGCGTAGAGCAGCGGTCGGCCCGGCGCGATGCGTACGGCAAGGACGGAACCGATGATGACGTGGTGGGTGCCCACGTCGCTGACCTCGGCAACGGTGCAATCGAAATTGACCAAGGCGGAATCGAGGGCGGGGGCACTGGTGTAGAGCCGCGACCAGCGGCCGTGGGTGAACCAGCTGTCGCGATCGCCGCCATTGCGGCCGGAAAACAGGTCGGAGAACGCCACCTGATTTTCGGCCAGCACATTGACGCAGAACACGCCGTTGGCCCGGATGAGCGGCGCTGGACGGCTCGTCGACTTCACGCAGATGAGCAGCGTGGGGAACTCGGCATCGGCGGACACCGCGCTCATCGCCGTCACCGCCATGCCGTCGCGGCCCGCCGCGCCATCGGTGGTGACGATGCTGACGGCGGCGGCCACGCGCGACATGCCATCGATGAACTCGCCCCGGCAGACCGGTGGCAACTGTTCTTCGATGATGGCGGAGCGGGCGGGTGACGCAGGCATGTGTACTCTCAGGCGGCCGCGATGAGGCGGCGGGTGTAGTCCTGCTGCGGCTCGTGGATGACCTCGTCGGCCTCGCCCTGCTCGACGATGCGGCCGTGCTCGAGCACGATCAGCCGGTCGCAGAAGTGGCGGGCGAGCGCGATGTCGTGGGTAATGAACAGGAACGATGTGCCGAAGCGCACGCGCAGGTCTTCCATCAGGTCCATGATCTCCATGCGAACAGACTGATCGAGCATCGAGGTCGGCTCGTCGGCGATGATCACCCGGGGCTGGCTGACGACGGCGCGGGCGAAGGCGACGCGCTGGCGCTGCCCGCCGGAAAGCTGCACCGGACGGCGGGCCATGAACTCGTCGGTGGATGGCAGGCGCACGGCTTCGAGCGCGGCGCGGACTTTCGCATCGATTACCCGCGCATCGCGCTCGCCGTGGATGCGCAGCGGTTCGGCCACGACCTCGCGGACGGAGAGGCCGTTGCGGATGCTCTGGTAGGGGTCCTGGAACACCATGTGCACGGCGCGGCTCATCACCTTGCGGGCCGCCGGGCCGAGCCGGGCGATGTCCTCGCCGTTGTAGAGCACCTCGCCGCTGTCGGGGCGGATCATGCCCATGAGCAGCCGGGCGATGGTGGACTTGCCGGCGCCGCTGCCACCGACAAGCCCGAGCTTTTCACCCGGGGCGAGCGCCAGCGATACATCGTCCAGCGCCTTGTGCCCGGCGCCCGCCTTGACCCACGGCAGGGTGAAGGAGCGGAAGGTCTTCGAGACGCCGCGCAACTCGATCACCGGCGCCATGTTGCTGATGGCGCGCACCGGCCAGCGCTTTTCGCCATCGAGCGCGGGGAGGTTGTCGAACAGAGCGCGGGTGTGCGCGTGCTTCGGGTGCGCGCGGATAGCCGCAGGCGTCCCCTCTTCCACCAGCCGGCCCTGGTACATCACGGCGAGCCGGTCGGCGTGGCGGGCGATCAACGGCAGGTTGTGGGTGACGAACAGGATCGAGAGGCCGAGCGATTTTCTGAGATCGAGCAGGAGCGCCATGATCTCCTCTTGAACCAGCACGTCGAGGCCGGTGGTCGGCTCATCGGCGATGACCACGTCGGGCGTGTTGCTCATGGCGATGGCGATGACGGCGCGCTGGCGCATGCCGCCCGACAGCTCGTGCGCGTAGGAATGATAGTGCCTGGCGGCGAGGCCGACTTTTTCCAGCCAGCCGATGGCAGCGAGCTTGCGGGCCGTCTTGTCGGCGGTGCCGCCGTGGGCCAGCGCATCGTCGAGCTGGCGGCCGATGGTCATCACCGGGTTCAGGGCGTTCATGGCGCTCTGCGGCACGAGGGCGAGACGACGGCCACGCAGGGCGCGCAGTTCGGTGTCACTGAGGGCGAGGAGATCGGCGTCTTCGAGGAAGACCGCGCCGTGCGTGACACGCGCTGGGGAACGGAGGAGCCGGAGGATGGCGAGGGAGGCGGTGGTCTTGCCCGAGCCGCTTTCGCCGACGAGGCCGACAAGTTCGCCGCGCCTGAGGGTGAGGCTGACGCCGTGCACCGCTTCGGTGGTGCCATACTCGGTGTCGTAGCTGACGCGGAGGCCGGTGGCGGTGATGGCGGCGCCCGCGACGGGCCCTGCCCCCTCGGGCGCGACGGGGCGCTTGCCCTTGGCGACACGGATGCGCGGGGCGAGCGAGCCGTCGTAGCCGAAGCCAATGAAGGCCAGCGCCAGCACCGTCAGCGAGACGGCGAGGCCGGGCGGCATGATCCAGTAGACCCACGATCCGGTGAGGAAGGCGGCGCGGGCATTGGCGTGAAACAGAATGGCGCCCCAGCTGTCCTGCAGCGGATCGCCGAGGCCGAGGAAGCTCAGCGAGGTTTCAACGAGGATCGCTGCATGCGCGATGCGCACGAACTGCGGCACGATGAGCGGCGCAAGCTCGGGCAGGAGGTGCCTCAGCCCGACGAACCATGCCCCTGCCCCCATCGCCCGCGAGGCTTCGACGAAACCGGCGGAGCGGAGCGCCAGGATCTGCGCCCGTAGCTCGCGCAGCGGGCTTGCCCACATGACGAAGGCGATCACCAGAACCTGCGTCTGGATCGAGGCGCCGAAGTAGACGCCGAGCACGATGACCAGCGGCATGAACGGCAGCGCGAGGACCACATCCACCAAACGCATCACGACGCGATCGACGATGCCGCCATAGACGCCGACGACGATAGCGAGACCCGCTGCGATGGCGGTGGAGACAACTGCCACCAGCAGTCCGATGGTCAGCGAAACGCGTGCGCCGTACAGCACCTGCGAGAAAATGTCGTGGCCGGCATCGTCGCAGCCGAACAGGTGCGCGAGGCTGGGCTTTTCAAACGCTATGCAGGCGAGGTCGCGCGGGCCGAATGGTGTCAGCAGCGGCGCCATGATGGCGAGGAGAATGATCGCAGCGAGCGTGACGACGCCAAACCACTGGATTTTGCCGGTGGTCGAGGCGAGCGGCGCAATGAAGGAGCGCGAATATGTCTGGGTGGTCATCAGCGGGCTCGTCGCGTACGCGGGTCGATCAGGGGATAGAAGAGGTCGGTCACGAAGTTCGCAGCGATGACCGACAAGGACGCGAAGATGAAGATGCCCTGCAGCAACAGGTAATCGCGCGAGTTGACGCCCATGACCACGAGACTGCCGAGGCCCGGATAGGCGAACACCGTTTCGATAACGAGCGCCCCGCCGATCAGCGAGCCGAGGCCGAGCATCACGTGGGTGGTGAGCGGCAGCAGCGCGTTGCGGAACGCGTGGCCGAAGAAGATGCCGCGCTCGGACACGCCGCGCGAGCGGGCGAAGGTGATGTAGTCCTGCTCCTGCGCGATCTGCATGGAGGAGCGGGCGATCAGCAGCACCGAGGCCGACTGCACGACGACGAGGGCCGTGACCGGCATGATGAGGCGCTTGCCGACGCCCACGAACCAGTTCCAGTCGGGGAAGGATGTACCGAGCTGGTAGGCGCCGAACGAGGGCAGCCAGCCGAGCGTGGTGGAGAACAGGATGATCAGCATCATCGCCACCCAGAACGGCGGCAGAGAACCGAAGAACAACACCGTGGTCATCGTCGCGACATCAAGCGTCTCGCCGCGGCGCCAGGCCGACAGCACACCCAGAACGGTGCCGATCATGGTGGAGATGATAAGCGCCACGCCCATCAGCAGCAGCGTCCACGGCAGGCGCTGCATGATGGCGTCCCATACCGGCATGCCGAGCACGGCAGAGTCGCCGAACTGGCCGCTGACGATGCCGCCGATATAGTGCACGAACTGCTCATGCAGCGGTCCGCCGAGGCCCAGCTGCCGGCGGATTTCGTCTTTCGCCTCGACGGTCAGCGTCTCCGCCGTGTCAGTGCCGAGGAGGCTGTTGAGCGGGTCGCCGGGGGCAATCCGCGGCAACAGGAAATTGACCGTCAGCGCCGCGAGGAGCGCAATGGCGTACTGCCCGATGATACGCGGATAGTAGAACATGGATGCCCGGAAATGGTGTGCGACGGCGGAGGCCCTGCCCGCGCCGTCGCGATCAGTCTGCGTTAGTCGGCGAGAAGCGTTTCGACCGGCACGGTGAACCCGGCCCGGGCCGCATCGGGCAGGAACGAGTACTTGTGGTAGATGCCGTAGCCCGAGGTCGACACGTAATTGTCGTAGCTCTGCCAGCGATAGGCAAACAGGCCATCGGGGTACCAGAGCATGAAGCGGCTCGGATAACGGTTCTCGTATTCCTGGAGCGCGAAGTGAGCTTCCTCACGCGCTTCGCGGGTCTTGGCTTCCCACCACTGGTTGTAGATGGCGAGGCGCTCGGGCTCGGTCTCGAGCAGCTTCTTCATCTGCGCGCCGGAGTAGAACTGCAGGTACTGGTCCTGGTCGGCGAGGCCATGCGGCGTGATCTCGGAGATCGAGAACTCGTAGTTGCCGTCGGTCGTCAGGTTGTTGAACGTCGCTGTATCAACCGCCTCGACATGGCTCTTGAGACCAACAGCGGCGAGCTGCTCAACCATGATCTCCGCCGCCCGCACATAGAGCGGCTGGTTGGTTGACACCACGATGCGGAAGTCGATCGGGGTGCCATCGGGCTTGTCACGCGAGCCGTCACCGTCCTTGTCGACCATGCCAACGGCATCGAGACCCGCCTTGGCCTGCTCGACATCGAAGGGCACGCTCATGCCCGGCTTGGTCCAGGTGCTGTCGAGATGCGGCCAGCCATGCTTGCCGGACTGGGCGCGCCCGAGCATCACGCGCTCGACCAGCGCATCGCCATCGACCGCCAGCGAGATCGCATAGCGCAGGTCGCGGGTGTTGAAGAGCGGGTCGTTGAGGTTCGTCTGCATCCAGGTGCCCCACAGGGTCGGCGCCTGGACAATCTCGATGGCAGGATCGTTCTTCCACTCAGCGACGAGTTCGGGCGGCAGGGCGCGCGCGGCAGCGTCGATTTCGCCCGACTTCAGCGCGGCGAACATCGTCTGCGGGTCCTTGATCATCACGAGGGTGATCTCTTCGACCGCCGGCTTGCCGCCCCAGTACTCGTCATGGGCGACGAGGTGGTAGTACTCGTCGGCCTTGTAGTCGGCCATCTTGTAGGGGCCGGTGCCGATCACCGGGTCCATCATGGTGCGCGGGTCAGCGACGCCTTCCCACTGCTTCTTCTGCAGGATCGGCATTTCGGGTGCGGTCACGAGGTCGAAATTGGGCATGGGACGCGGCGCTTCAAAGCGCACGCGATAGGGGCCGATGGCCTCAATCTTTTCGATCCGTGGCACGTCGGACACGTGGTGCGTCCAGCGGTTGGCCGGGCCTGTGAGATAGAGATTGTAGGTGAACGCGACGTCCTCGGCGGTCATCTCGGTGCCGTCGTGCCACTTCACGCCCGGGCGGATTTCCGCTTCCCAGACGCGGCCCTCAGCGTCCATCTGCACGACTTCGGTGGCCAGCCACGGATGCGCGTTCGACAGATAGGGCGACGGCTCAAGCAGCTTCTCGCTGACCGTGTAGAGGATCCAGTCGTTCCACGAATTTCCGATCGTGTAGGTCGTGAGGTTCGACGCCGTGTTCCAGATGCCGATCGTCAGGTGTTTCGCGGTTTTCGGCCCCTCATTGTTGGTGGCGCTGAGAATGCCGGCCAGGGTGTTGGGGGACGGGGTTTCCTGGGCCATGGCACCAGATACCCCCGCGGTGAGCGCAAGCACGGCTGCCGCACCGCGGAACAGAGAAAGCATGTGACGACTCCTGAAAGAGATAAAGCTGACTAGCAACATCATGTTTATGCGGTCAACAGAAATATGATTCTATGAGTCATGTTTTATTCGGGGGATGAAACAGGCCACGAATCGGCCGTTTCGCCGCGTTCACGACACAAACGTGCGATTGCCTTGACGCATTCGCCAAAAGGTGGAACGATTTACGTAAATCGTTTCAAATGAGGCGCAGACCTCAGATGGGCGGGGGGATGAAGCCTAGGGAAGTGACCATAAAGGACGTAGCGCGTCGCGCTGG
>DAORUH010000005.1:0-51203 GCA_035433065.1 Devosia sp.
CACCAATCGACAAGGCGGCGCAGGTGGTGGATCGCCCGATCATCGCCAAGGCGCCGGTGATCGCCGTCGAGCCAAAACTCGAGATCGACCCCGAACTCGGCATGCCGGTGCCGCCGTCCGACGCTGATGTGCCGCGCGCCGCCGTCGATGAAGGCGCCGCGATGCGCGACATCGAAGGCGGTCACTGGCAACCGCGCCGGGGCGCGTCGCACCGCCCGGTGCAGCTTCCCGAACAGTCCGGCGACGCCGAGGCGTCCATCTCGAACGCGCGCTCGGCCGTGGCCTCGGCGACCGCCGCAGCTGCCGCCGCAATCGCCGGAAGCGAAGCCAGCGCCCGCGATCAGGATGCGGTCACACCGCTCGATTTCGACGCGGCCCCCGAGGCCGAGCGGCAGTCGTTCCTCGATACACCGGAACCGGTTGATCCCTCGGGGCTGCAGTTTGAAACCACACACGTGGCCTTCGGGCGACCCGCGGGCCTTCCGGCACCACGCGGCGGCGAGCCCGATAACCTGAAGCAGATCAAGGGCGTAACGGCGCAACTTGAATCATCTCTGCATCAGCTTGGCATCTATCACTTCGACCAGATTGCGAGCTGGGATCAGAAGGCCGTGCGTTGGATCGACACCCATCTCGCCCTCAAAGGGCGGCTCGCCAAGGAGAAGTGGGTGGAGCAGGCGCGCGACCTCAGCCTGGGCAAGACGCAGGCCGCGCGGCCGGTCAGGCGCTGACCCGCTCGGCCGCCGCGGCGCGCGACTTGCGCTTGAACAGGCCGCGCACGAAGTCGGCGATGGGCTCGACCTCCTCGGCATTGGACAGCAGCGCCGGCGACGCCTGTCCTTCGACGACGTAGCCGTCAGCATCGCGCCGCCGCTTCATCATCTCCTCGAACACGTCGCGCCGCAGCTGGTCGGTGAGCTGGGTGCGCATCAGCATCATGGGCACGCCGGACAGCGCGCCGAACAGCGCCCACTGCGCCACGAGCACGTCATCGTGCTCGAACGCATCGAGCATGCTGACGAGGTGCGGATCGAACAGCGGGCGCACATGGCTGCGCCTGTCGAGATAGTGCGTGCGGGTGGCGAGGCGGTCGAGCATGACGTCGGCCACGCCGGGATAGTCGGAGCCGAGCATGCGGCGGAACATGTTGCGCAAGCCCGTGGCGCTGCGATTGCCGTCGAGGTCGCGCAGGTTGTTGCGCAGCCGGACGAGGCCGCGCGGGTCGGACATGGGGCCGGCGTCGATGAGGACGGTGCCCGCGATCAGGGTCGGGCGGAGCGCGCCCAGCGCCATCAGCACCTGTCCACCATAGCCCTGGCCGACAAAGACCGCGCTTTCGATGCAGAGGGCCGCGCAGACCTGCGCAATGTCGCCGGCATCGATGGTGGAAACATAGCGCGATTTGTCGGCGCGATCCGATGAGCGGCCACGTCCCTTGAGATCGATCAGAACCGCCGGCCAGTCTTCGCCCATGGCGCGATGGAAGGGGGCAGCGAAGTCAGAAAAGTCCGACATGTTGCGCTGGTAGCCCGGCACGCAGACGACCGGGGCCCGCCCGATCGCGAGGCGTCCCGCCACGTGGACGGCGATGCGCTCATTCGCCCCGCCGACAGCGATGCGCTGGATGGGGAGCGAGGCAAAAGCCGGGTGGTCCTTGGGAACGGTGCGGGGGCCGAACAGCATGGTTGATCTTTAGCATCCACGCCGCGGCAGGGGGAGGGCGTTCCGCTGACTCTCCCGGATGGAAAGGTCAGCGGATGCGCCGCAGCGCCTCGAGCATGGAGATGTCGTCGCGGCCGAGCTGGCTGCGATAGACGAGGTAGTTGCCGAGCACGCGCTTCACGTAGTTGCGTGTTTCATTGACGGGGATCTGCTCGATCCATACCGCGGGATCGATCGCGGTGTCGCGCGGATCGCCGTTCGCCTTGATCCATTTATTGGCGTTGCCCGGGCCGGCATTGTAGGCGGCCGCGGCAAGCACGAGCGAACCCTCGTAGCGGTCAAGCTGCGCGGCGAGATAGGTGGAGCCCAGCAGCGCGTTGTAGGCGCCATCGGTGACGAGACGGGATTTCGAGTATTCCACGCCGACCTTTTCGGCGGTCTCACGCGCCGTGCCAGGCATGAGCTGCATCAGCCCGCGAGCCCCGGCGGAGGACACGGCGTCGAGCTGGAAATGGCTCTCCTGCCGGGTGATGGCGTAGAGCGCCGCGTGATCCACTTCGGCGACATGCGTGACCGGCAGGCGGTCGCGCGGGAAGGCTACGAGATCGAGCGGCGTGCCGCGCTTGTCGGCGTCCTCGGCGATCTTGATGGCGAGGCTCGGTGCATTGATCTCGTCGGCGAGCTCGGCGGCGAGGCGCAGTTCGCCGCCGTCCTCCAGCCCGAAGGCAAAGCTGCGCAGCAACGGCTGGGCCATCTTGCCCTCGCCATTGCCGGCGAGAAGGCGCACCGCCTGCACGATTTCGTTCTGCTCGAAGGCTTCGACGACCAGCGTCTGGTCGGGCATGTCTTTGAGCAGCACGCCACGCTGGCCGAGTTCGGCGCGCGAGAGGAGGCCGTAGTAAATGGTGCGGTATTCGGCGCCGTTCGCGAAGGCCTCGTTGGCGCCGAGCTTGTCGCCGGCCGTCAGCTTGGCCCGGCCAAGCCAGAAATAGGCCTGCGAGGTCGATTCCGGTGTCGTCGCTGCGCCCTGCATCCTGGCGAAATGCCCGGCCGCGGCCTTGGCATCCTTGAGCGCGGTGAGCGCGATCCAGCCAGCCTGGAACTGTGCGTCGACCAGCGTCGGCGCCGGTCCGACCGAATACCCCGCCGCAACCTTGTAGGCGAGATCGGTCTTGCCCTGCGCCAGCAGGTCGCGGCTGAGGGCGCGCCGCTCACTCCACCATTCGGCGGCGTCGGGCAGGGGGCCGGTGGCCTTGGCAAGCCAGGCGAGGGCGCCGTCCCAGTCCTTTGCCCGGTGCGCCTGCTGCACCTGCGAGTACATGAAGACCGGATGGGTCTTCAGCGAGGCATCGACCGCCTCGAGCAGGGTGCCGGCATCTTTGGCATCGCGCGAGACGGCGGAGCGCGCCTTGACCAGGGTCTTCTGCGCGTCGGTGAGGAACGGCAGCAGCCGGTCGGTGGCGGTGGCCCGGTCGTGCATCATCAGGTGCACGGCGCGCGCCCAGTGATCGTCCGCAGTCAGCAGTCCGCCGAGCTTCTTGTAGAACCTGTCCTCGCGCTGCTTGTCGAGAAACTCGCTGGCCCAGATCTGCTGCGCGATGACTGCGGCGCGCGGCTTCTGGCCATCGGCGACATAGGCGAGGGCGAGCGCGATCTGCGCGTCGATGGTGTTGGGCAGGCGGCCGCCCAGCGCTTCGATGATCGTCGCGCCATCGGCATCGGCGCGCAGCACGGCCTGTTCCAGCCGGGTGCGGAAGATCGAAGTGTCGGCGAAGGCGGGAGCCGCGGCCGCAAAGGCGAGCACGTCGCGATAGTTCACCTTGCCGCTGCCGTAGTAGATAGCGGCCCATTCGATGGTGCGTTTCTCGACGGCGGAGTTGAGAGTGGCGGCGCGCTCGAACGCGCCGACGGGGTCCGTTTCGAGCAGCGCCAGCGCCTGCTGGAACTGCTCGGAACCAGCATGCGGTTCGGGCAGGGCGAGCGGCAGGGGCGACATCGTCACCTTGAGCGGCACATAGGCAGTGAGATTGGCCTGCACCGCCGGACCGATCGATCCGGTTTCAAGCGCGTCGGGCGGGACATGGGGGGCAACGGGACCGATGGCGGCGGCAATGGGCGCGACCGCATCCGAATCGCCAAACGAAAACGGCGCGTGACCGCTGGCCACGAAAATCAGCAGGGCGATGGAAGTGCCGGTGAGGAGGCCAGCGAGCCCCCGCGGTGAAACGGGCATATGAACAGTCCTGTTGGTCCCCAAGACAGACCCATCAAGGTGCCCCCACCCCTCGCGGTCGCCGCAAGTCTGCCCCAAGGGGCTGAACATTCGGTTTCCGCCAGACCTTTATGGTCATTGCGCCGCGCCCCGCTCTTGCTTGTGGCGCCGCACGAGAAAAACTATGGTGCCCCACTGTGGCTGGGGCATGAACGACTTATGGCCACTTTTAGACGCAAAACCCACAAGACCGCCGGCGCAAGGGCTGAGGCGGCTCGATCTGAGGACATACCCATGCTGCGAGGCTCAATTACGGCACTCATCACCCCCTTCAAGGATGGGGCTGTGGATGAGAAAGCCTTCGCGGCGTTCGTCGACTGGCAAATCCGGGAGGGTTCGCACGGCCTCGTGCCGGTGGGTACCACCGGCGAAAGCCCGACGGTCTCCCATGACGAGCATCGCCGGCTGATCGAAATCTGCGTCGATGTCGCGAATAAGCGCGTGCCGGTGATTGCCGGGGCAGGCTCCAATTCGACCGAGGAGGCGATCTCGCTCGCCCGTTTCGCCGAGGACCACGGAGCCGATGCCATTCTCACGGTCGTTCCCTATTACAACAAGCCGAACCAGGAGGGGCTGTTCCAGCACTTCTCGGCCATCGCCAGCTCCACCGACCTGCCGCTGATCCTCTACAGCGTCCCCGGCCGGACCGTCGTCGACCTTACGGTTGAGACCATCGTGCGGCTGCGCGATGCGCATGACAATGTCGTGGGCGTGAAGGACGCGACCGCCAACATGGAACGCGCCAGCATGCAGCGCGCGCTGCTGGGCGATGATTTCATCATGCTGTCGGGCGAGGACATGACGGCGCTAGGCTTCAATGCCCACGGCGGCGACGGCTGCATTTCCGTGACGTCGAACGTCGCGCCAAAGCTCTGTTCGCTGTTCCAGAACGCCTGCCAGCAGGGCAACTATGTCGAGGCGCGCGAGCTGCAGAGCCAGCTCGTCTATCTGCACAAGAACCTGTTCCTCGAGCCCAATCCGCAGGGCGTGAAATACGCGGCGCACCGGCTCGGCCATTGCCTCAACGAACTGCGCCTGCCGCTCGTGCCGGTGACGGAAGCGACCCAGAAGGCTATCGACTTCGCGCTCGATCATGCCGGGTTGCTCAAGGCCGCCTGATGGCCAGCAAGGACGGCAAACCAAAGCTCATCGTGACAGGCGCGGTCGCCGAAAACCGCCGCGCCCGCTACGATTATGAGATCATCGACACGCTCGAGGCCGGCATCATGCTGACCGGCACCGAGGTGAAGTCTCTGCGCACCGGCAAGGCGCAGATCACCGAATCCTACGCCTCGCCCGAGCGCGGGGAGTTGTGGCTGATCAATGCTCACATCCCCGAATATCTGCAGGCGAACCGCTTCAACCACGCCGAGCGGCGGCCGCGAAAGCTGCTGGTGAGTCGGAAGGACCTTGCCCGGCTCAGCCAGGGCGTCGAGCGGGCCGGCAATACGATCGTGCCGATGAAGCTCTATTTCAACGAGCGCGGCATCGCCAAGCTGCTGATCGGCCTTGGAAAGGGCAAGAAATCCTTCGACAAGCGCGAGACCGAGCGCAATCGCGACTGGAACCGCGACAAGTCCCGGATCATGAAAGAGGGCGGGCGGGGGTAGGCGCATGGCGTCGCGGTTGGGGTTGGTTGCACTGGCCCTGTTCTTCGCCACGCCTGCCAGTGCCACCGGCACTGCCCTCGGCGTCGATCCGGCAGCATCCATCGAAACCGCTGTTGCCACCCGCACGCTGGTGGTTGGCGACGATATCGCCATCGGCGATCGCATCGTCACCGACGCCGCCGGTGTGGTGCAGGTGAAGTTCGATGACGGGACGCTGCTGGTGATTGGCCCACGTTCGGCGCTGGTGATCGAGGATTTTCTGCAGCGCGCCGACGATTCCGCCGGGCGCTTCGTGATCGAAGCGCTTTCGGGCACCTTCCGCTTCGTCACCGGCACGGCCGCGAAAGATCGCTACGAAATTTCACTGCCCACCGGCATGATCGGGGTCCGCGGCACCGCCTTCGACTTTCACGTCGACGTCGACGCAACCAGCATCCTTGCCTACGAGGGTGAGGTGCTCATGTGTGCCGACGGCGAGGCCTGCAAGCCGCTCCGCGCCAATTGCGGAGTCGGGCAGATCGACGCCGCATCGGCGCGCCGGCTCGGGCCCGAGAGCCAGAACCGCGACAGCCGGACCTTCCGAGTAAGGTTCCCTTTCGCCATCGGGCAGGGCGGCCTGCTCCCGGCGTTCCGGCTCGACATGCCGCGCACGGCGTGCAGCCTGAAAGACTAGTTCGTCACGAACCGTGCCGCGCGGCCGACCACGTCCTCGAACATCGCGGTCGTCAGCACGCCCGTGTTCGTGTTGTAGCGGGAGCAGTGGTAGCTGTCGAAAAGCACCGCGCCGCCGGTCAGCGCGTGTTCGGCGCCATGCCCGAAGGGGAACCTCGACTTGCGCTCCCCAAGCGTCGAGAGGAGTGAGTCGTGGGCGATCCGGCCGAGCGCCAGATAGGCGCGGGGCGGGTGCGCCTCGATCGTGCCGACGAGGAACTGCCGGCAGGTGTTGATCTCAAGCGGCGTCGGTTTGTTCTGCGGTGGCACGCAGCGCACCGCATTGGCGATCCGGGCGTTCCTGAGTTCGAGACTGTCGCCGGGATCGGCCTCGAACCGGCCGGTGGCGAGCCCGAACTTCAGCAGCGTCGCGTAGAGCAGGTCGCCGGCGTAGTCGCCGGTGAACGGCCGTCCGGTGCGGTTGGCGCCCTTAAGACCGGGCGCGAGTCCGACGATCATCAGGCTGGCGTCCGCGTCTCCCCAGCCGGGGACGGGCGCGTTCCAGAAGTCGGGATACTTTTGCCGGTTGTCCTCGCGAAACGCCGCAAGCCGCGGGCACAATGGACAATCGTGCGGCGGTTCGGCAGCGGGCACGTCAATATACCGTCGATGGACTCAGTCCTGGCGAGTCTCTGCGTGCGCCGGCGTCCGGTCAACAGTTGCGGTGCGGTCGGCGGCCGGGGCCCGCTCCGGCGGCGGTGTCCGGCCGACCGTTTTCGCGAGATCGGCGACATCGATGAAGAAATCGGCGTGCCGGCGCAGGTCGTCGGAGATCATCGGTGTCGGCGTCGAGAGGGTGGACACGACGGTCACCCGCTTGCCGCGGCGCTGCAACGACGCCACGAGCGCGGTAAAATCTCCGTCACCCGAGAACAGCACGAAGTGATCGTAGTGCGGCGACATGTCGAGGGCATCGACCGTCAGCTCGATATCCATGTTCCCCTTGACCTTCCGCCGGCCGAGGGAATCGGTGAATTCCTTAGCGGGCTTGGTCACGACAGTGAAGCCGTTGTAATCGAGCCAGTCGATGAGTGGCCGTATCGAGGAGTATTCCTGATCCTCAAGCAGCGCGGTGTAATAATACGCGCGCAGCAGATATGCCTTGCTCTGAAATTCGGCGAGCAGCCGGCGGTAGTCAATATCGACCCCGATAGCCTTGCTGGTGGCATAGAGATTGGCGCCGTCGATAAATAGGACGACCTTTTCCCGTGGATCGATGGACATATAGTGTCTCCTCGGCAGGCAGTTGGCGAGTAGTCCGGCGTTGATCCAGGGACAACTCGTCGCAATAGCCTTCAGCGTTCCGCGGGCCGCTATTCGGCAAGCGCCCCCCCATCAGAACTTTGCGTGACTACATCCCCATTTATCGGACAATTGCAACCGGAAAAAGTTGCGACACAATTGCATCTGGGAAATTGCGGACATTGGCGGTTTGGGCGAGTCTTATGCTAGTTGCTTGCTAAATCCGGCTGTGCTTTCAGCGATACTTAGTATTGACGCTAGGCCGTTTTTCTTGCGGTTGCGCGCTGCGTCGTGTATGAGCGCGGTTCATCCGTGAAGAACCCTGGAGACGTCCGTGGCCCGCGTCACCGTCGAAGACTGCATTCAGAAGGTCGAGAACCGTTTCGACCTCGTGCTCATGGCGGCGCATCGCGCCCGCATGATTTCTGCCGGCGGGCAGATCACCGTGAGCCGCGACAACGACAAGAACCCCGTCGTTGCGCTCCGCGAGATCGGTGATGGCGCGATTGCCCCCGAAGACCTGCGCGAGGAACTGATCCACTCGCTGCAGAAATACGTCGAGGTCGACGAGCCGGAGCGCCATGCCGCCCCGCTGGTGGACACCGATGCCGATCCCGATGGCGACACCTTCGACACCATGAGCGAAGAAGAGCTGCTGCGCGGTATCGAGAGCCTTGCTCCGCCGGAGCGTCGCGACGATTGATCGCGGCCTGAACTGGTCTATATTTCAAAAGGCGTCGGGCACTGCCGGACGCCTTTTTTCTTTGCCTGACAATCCGGTAGGGTTGGCGCCGCGAGGAGTGCGGCAAGCCTATGATGCGTCAATACGAGCTCGTCGAGCGGGTCCAGTCCTATAACCCGCAGACCGACGAGGCGCTGCTCAACAAGGCCTATGTCTATGCCATGCAGAAGCACGGCAGCCAGAAGCGCGCCTCCGGTGACCCGTACTTCGCCCATCCGCTCGAAGTCGCGGCGATCCTGACCGACCTCAAGCTCGATGACGCGACCATCGCCGTCGCACTGCTGCACGACACCATCGAGGATACCGATGCCACCCGGGCCGAGATCGACCAGCTGTTCGGCGCCGAGATCGGCGAGATCGTCGACGGGCTCACCAAGATCGAGCGGCTGAACCTCGTTTCCCGCGAGGAAGCGCAGGCGGAGAACCTGCGCAAGCTCCTGCTGGCTATCTCGGCCGACGTGCGGGTGCTGCTGGTCAAGCTGGCCGACCGCCTGCACAACATGCGCACGATCAAGGACCTGTCGCCCGAGCGCCGCCATCGCATCTCCACCGAGACGATGGAAATCTACGCCCCACTCGCCGGCCGCATGGGCATGCAGGACATGCGCTCCGAGCTGGAGAACCTCGCGTTCGAGCAACTCCAGCCCGATCACTTCCGCGCCATCACATCGCGGCTCGAGGAGATGAAGGCGGAGTTCGCCGAAACCATCGCGTCGATCAAGCGCGAGCTCTCCCAGAAGCTCAAGGACAGCGGCATCGACGCCAAGGTCACCGCCCGCGTGAAATCGCCGTGGTCAATCGCCACCAAGATCGAGCGCAAGTCGATCGCGCTCGAGCAGCTGTCCGACATGATCGGCTTCCGCATCATCGTGCCGTCGCTGGAGGACTGCTATCGCGCACTTGGCATCGTGCACACCAACTGGAAGGTCGTGCCGGGGCGCTTCAAGGATTACATCTCGGTTCCCAAGCACAACGATTATCGCTCGATTCACACGACCATCGTGGGGGTGGGGCGGCAGCGCGCCGAACTGCAGATCCGCACCGAGGACATGCACCGCATCGCCGAATACGGCATCGCAGCCCACGCGCTCTACAAGGAGGGGGCGACGGGTGACCTCCACAAGGTCGAAGGCGAGAGCAAAGCCTTCGCCTGGCTGCGCTCGACCATCGAGCACCTGACGGCCGGCGCGACGTCGCAGGAATTCCTCGAGTACACAAAACTCGAACTGTTCCAGGACCAGGTGTTCTGCTTCACCCCGCGCGGCCGACTGATTGCGCTGCCGCGGGGCGCGACGCCCATCGATTTCGCCTACGCGCTGCACACCGACATCGGCGACACCTGCGTCGGGGCCAAGATCAACGGCGCCATCATGCCGCTTGTCACCCAGCTGCGCTCCGGCGACGAAGTCGAGATCATCCGCGACCAGAACCACCTGCCACCGTCCAACTGGGAGACGATCGCAGCAACCGGCAAGGCCCGTTCGGCCATCCGCCGCGCCGTCCGGCAGGCCGCGCAACAGCGCGCCCACGCGCTGGGCGAACACGTCCTTTCCGTGGCGCTCGAGCGCGACGGCATGATGCTGGACGAGGCCGAGGGCAAGACACTGGCGGAAGTGCTCGGCTACCCCAGCAGGCGCGAGCTGCTGATCGCAGTAGGCGAGGGCAAGGTGGCGACCGAAGCGCTGCAGGCCGAGCTCGCCGAGGTCAAGGGCGTCCGCAAGCGCAAATACAAGAAGATGGACCTCCCCGTTGCGGACAAGCACGAGGGCTGGTTCGCTCTGCGGCGCACCGACATGTTCCGCTTCCGCGTGCCGGGAAATCCGCGCGCGGGGGTCAGCGCCAAGGCGGCGCTCGCGCAGCTCAATTTCAATACGCCCGTCGATCTCTCGCCCGAGGGGATCGTGCCCGGCGACCGGCTCGTCGGCATCATGAAGCCAGAGGGCCCGATCACCATCTACCCGATCCACTCCGATGCGCTGATCGAACTGCACGATTCCGACGTCGCCTGGATCGACGTGCGTTGGGATATTGCCGGGCGCGAGGACCGGGCCCACAAGGTCTCGATCTCGATGATGGCCGTGAACCGGCCGGGCTCCTTGGCGCAGATTTCTGCGGCCATTGCCGCCTGCGAGGCCAACATCCATAATCTGACGATGCGGATGGGTTCGCCGGACTTCCACAAGTTCGTCTTTGAGCTCGAGGTTCGCGACCTTTCGCAACTGACCGACGTAATCTCTACCCTGAAGCTGACACCCGGCCTGTCCGATGTTCAGCGCGCCACCGTTGCCGAGGCACAGGCGCTGGGGAAGATCGACTGGACCGATACTGAACCGGCAAAGGAATCCGCGTGACCACCGACGACGTTCTGCAGATTTTTCGCGATTGCGGCGCCCTGCTCGAAGGGCACTTCATCCTCTCATCGGGTCTCCGCTCGCCGGTGTTCCTACAGAAGGCGCGCGTCTTCCAGTATCCGGACAAGGCCGAAAAGCTGTGCCGCGCGCTGGCCGAAAAGCTCCGCGCCGAGGGCTATGGCGACGTCAGCAAGATCGTTTCGCCGGCCGTTGGCGGCATCATCCCCGGCTATGAGACGGCCCGCCATCTCGGCGTTCCGGCGCTCTACACGGAGCGGGTCGAAGGCAAGTTCGAGCTGCGGCGCGGCTTTGAGCTGAAGCCGGGCGAAAAAGTGCTGATCGTTGAGGACATTGTCTCGACCGGCCTTTCCATCCGCGAGTGCATCGATGCGATCCGTGGCATCGGGGCGAATGTCGTCGCCGCGGCCTGCCTGATCGACCGTTCGGGCGGCGAGGCCGATGTGGGCGTCCCGCTGGTGTCGCTCACCCGCTACAAGGTGCCGGCCTATCCCGCCGACCAGCTCCCCCCGGAACTGGCCGCCCTGCCGGCGGTGAAACCGGGGTCGCGGGGGCTGCAGTGATCATCGGCATCGGCAACGATCTCACCGATATCAGCCGCGTCGAGCAGACGCTGGAGCGCTTCGGCGAGCGGTTCACGAACCGCTGTTTCACCGAGATCGAACGGCGGAAGTCGGACCGCCGGGCGCAGCGCGCGGCGTCCTACGCCAAGCGCTTCGCCGCCAAGGAGGCCTGCGCCAAGGCGCTCGGGACCGGCCTCAATTTCGGCGTCTATTGGCGCGACATGGGGGTGGTGAACCTCCCGTCAGGCAAGCCCACGATGCAGCTGACAAACGGCGCGGCACAGATACTGGCGCGCCTTGTCCCCAAGGGCATGACGCCCCACATCCACCTGACCATTACTGACGACGGCGGCATGGCACAGGCCTTTGTCATCATCGAAGCGCTGCCGGTTGACCCTGACGCGGCGCTCCCGTAACCACATGCCGCACGAGGTCCCTCACAGATGAGCCAATCCATGTCGAAAGCCGAAAAACCGGCCAAGAAGAAGAGTGAGCTCCGCGAGACGATCATCGTTGTCGTCGAGGCGCTGCTCATCGCGCTGGTGTTCCGCACCTTCCTGTTCCAGCCGTTCTCCATCCCGACCGCATCGATGCAGTCGACGCTGATGATCGGCGATTACTTTGTCGCCTCCAAATTCACCTGGGGCTTCGGCAAATATTCGTTCCCGGTGACGGTGCCGTTCAACGGCCGCTTCTTCGTGCTCAACGAGCCGAAGACGGGCGAGGTGGCGGTGTTCCGCAACGAGATCACCAACGAAGATTACATCAAGCGCATCATCGGCCTGCCGGGCGACCGCATTCAGATGAAGGCCGGCCGCCTCTACATCAACGGCACGATGGTCGAGCGCGAAAAGCTCGGCGAGGGCACCGATACCGACAGCGAGATGCGATCCGTTCCGGTCACCATCTTCCGCGAGACGCTGCCCAACGGCGTCAGCCACGTCATCCAGGAAATCGCCGACAACGGCCCGCTCGATGATACCGCCGAGTATCTGGTGCCGGCCGGCCACTACTTCATGATGGGCGATAACCGCGATCGCAGCCAGGACAGCCGCGTGCTGAACGCCGTTGGCTACGTTCCGTTCGATGCCCTGATCGGCAAGGCCGAGGCGCGGTTCTTCTCGATCAAGAACAACATTCCGCCGTGGCAGCTCTGGGAGTGGCCGGCGAACGTCCGCTGGGACCGCATGTTCCAGTCCATCTACAATTGATGTCAAAGGGCCGGGTGCACGACAGGCTCGAGGCCCGGCTCGGCCACCGCTTCGCCGACCCGGACCTCCTCGATCGCGCGCTGACGCATTCGAGCTCCGTGTCGCCGGCAAAGCGCATCGAGCGGTCGTATCAGCGGCTGGAGTTTCTGGGCGACCGCGTGCTCGGTCTGGTGGTCGCCGACATGCTGTTCCGCCGCATGCCGCGCGCCAACGAGGGCGAGCTCAGCCGGTCGCTGAATGCCATGGTGCGCAAGGAAACCTGCGCCGCCATCGCGCGTGAACTGGATCTGGGCTCAGAACTCAACCTCGGCGATGCCGAGGCCCGCACCGGCGGCGCGCAGAAGGAAGCCATCCTCGGCGACGTGGCCGAGGCGGTGATCGGGGCCGTCTATATCGACGCCGGACTGGGCAAGGCCTTCGAGATCATCGAGCGCCTGTTCGGCGACACGGTCGGCCATGCCGGGATCGAACGCGCCGACGCCAAGACGACGCTGCAGGAATGGGCGCAGGGCAGGGGCCTCGCCCCGCCGCTCTACGACCAGATCGAGCGCAAGGGCCCCGACCATGCCCCCGAATTCACCATTGCCGTGCGCCTCGACGGGTTTCCCGAGACGGTCGCCACCGGCCCCTCCAAGAAGCTCGCCGAACACAAGGCCGCCGAAAAATTCCTGATCCGAGAGAAAGTCTGGCGCGACACACCATGAACGATATCCCTGCGCCCACCGAGAACACCCGCTGCGGTTTCATCGCCCTTGTCGGCGCCCCCAATGCCGGCAAATCGACGCTGCTGAATTCGCTGGTCGGCACCAAGGTGTCGATCGTTACGCACAAGGCGCAGACAACGCGCGCGCAGATTCGCGGTGTCGTCACCGAGGGCGAGTCGCAGATCGTGTTTATCGATACGCCCGGCATCTTCGCTCCCAAGCGCCGGCTCGACCGCGCGATGGTCGATGCGGCATGGACCGGGGCCGGCGATGCCGACATCGTGGCCCTGATCGTCGACGTCGAGCGGGGCGTCACCCCTGAGCTGGAAGCGCTGCTCGAGGGGCTGGAAAACGTCACGGGGCCAAAAGTCCTCGTGCTGAACAAGATCGATCTCGTGCCGCACGAGAAGCTGCTTGGGCTGTCGGAAAAGATCAACGGACGGATCACCTTCGAGGCGACCTTCATGATCTCGGCGATGAAGGGCCACGGCGTCCACGATTTGCTCGACTGGGCAGCAAAGCGCGTGCCGCTCGGCCCCTGGCATTTCCCCGAGGATCAGCTCACCGACCTGACGCTGGCGCTGACTGCAGCCGAGGTCACGCGCGAAAAGCTGTTCCTCAGGATCCACGACGAGATCCCCTATAACGCCACCGTCGAGACCGAGAAGTTCACCATCCAGAAGGATGGCTCGTACCGCATCGATCAGGTGGTCTACGTCACCCGCGACACGCACAAGAAGATCATCCTCGGGGCCGGTGGCCAGACCATCAAGTCGATCGGCGCCGACGCGCGCAAGGAGCTGATGGAAATCTTCGAGGTGCCGGTGCACCTCTTCCTCTTTGTCAAGGTTCGCGAGAAGTGGGGCGACGACCCGGAGCGCTACCGCGAAATGGGGCTGGAATTCCCCCACCAGAAGTGACCCATGCAGTGGTCCGGTGAAGGACTCATCATCGGCGTCCGCCGGCACGGTGAATCCAGCGTCATCGCCGAAATCATGGTCGAGGGCCGGGGACGTGTGCTCGGCCTCGTTCGCGGCGGGCGCTCGCCCAAGCTCGCCGCGACGCTGCAGGCAGGCAATCTCGTCCTGGTAACCTGGCGCGCCCGGCTCGAAGAGCACCTCGGCACGATGACCGTGGAACTCACCGAGGGCCGTGCCGCCGATTTCATCGCCGATCGCATCCGCCTCTACGCCAGCCAACTCGTCTGCGAGCACCTTCGGCTGCTGCCCGAACGCGATCCGCACGATCGGCTCCTTGGCTTGGCCGTACACGCGCTGGACCTGGGCCGGACCCAGCTGACTCTCGGTGCGGCGCTGGTCAGTTTTGAGCTGACGCTGCTGGACGAGCTCGGCTTCGGGCTCGATCTGTCGAGTTGCGCAGTGACTGGCAGCGTCGAGGACCTGACGCATGTCTCGCCGAAGACCGGCCGCGCTGTGACCCGCTCAGCCGCCGAACCGTACCTGCCGCGCCTTCTGGTCCTCCCCGCCTTCCTTGTCGACGGCGGCGGCGCGAGCCCGGCTGACATCGCCGCCGGCTTCCGCCTCACCGGCCACTTCCTCGACATGCACGTCTGGTCGCCCCGCCAGATCGAGCCACCGACCATACGGGACGCCCTTGTCGCTGCGCTGGCTACTGCCTGATCCGGCGCAATTCGAGGATCAGCAGCGGGATCTGTTCCGCGGACAGTCCGGGGTCGGGCATGGCCGTGCCTGACGCAAAGGTGGACGGCGAGGCGAGGAACGCCGAAAGCGACTCCTGCGCCCATTTCCCTTCGATCCGCGCCAGTGCATCCGAATAGGTGATGTCTTCCTGCGATGCGATATCGAGGTCCCAGATGCGCGACAGCCGGGGCACTGCCGGGTTCGCGTGGCACTGCAGACAGCCCAAGTCGGTCAGCAGGCTGGTTCGCTCGCTGGCGGGCCGGGAGTCGAGCATCTCAAGCGGTGTCAGATACCCGAGCCTGCCATCTTCGAAGAGCAGATATATGCGTCCGTCCGCCACGGCGATGTCGCGCGTCCGTCGTTCAAGCGGAATGTACTCGTCATAGATGACGTGCTCACCATCCATGCGCAGGCGGCGAATGCCCTGGTTCACGAGGGTTGAAACCAGCAGATCTCCCTCCCAGCGGTCGGAAATGCCCGTTGAAACGGTGATGGCTGCCGGTGCGACAGATGGCACCCACGAGTGCCTGGGCTGCTCGAAGCCCTCGTGCCAGCCCTGCCGCTTGTTCGGAGGCCACAGCTTTGCATTGCTTTCGGCCGCGACGTAACCGGTGCCGAAGGCGACATCGGGCCAGCCGTAGTTCTTTCCTGGAACGATGAGGTTGAGTTCGTCACCGCCCTGGGGCGCCTGGTCGGTGGCCCAGAGGTTTCCATGCGTGTCGAACGTCATGCCTTGCGGGTTGCGCAACCCGCGCACGATCTCGGTGACGACGCCTGTGTCGCTGATGTGCAGGACGCGGCCGTAGCTCGCGCCTTCAAGCTGCGAAACAGCCGGCAACTTTCCGTCGACTCCGTCGAACTCGAAGTCACCGGTGCTGAGATAGAGCCCACCTTGCGGCGCGGCGATAATCCGTCCACCCGCCTGATGACCGCCAAAGGTATTGCGCATGTCTGAAGGCGGCATGCAGGGGGTCGTTTCGAAGATCGTGCGCCACGCCAGTGTCCCTTCGGTCGCCGACGCCCAGCCGTCGGGCAGCAGGGCCTCATCGAGCCGCGTTACGAAGCAGCTCTTTGCCTGGTCGAAGTGGATGTACGAGACGAAGACATGTTCGCCGTCGGCGCGCTTGATGACCTCAAGATCGTGGTAGCGGACGTTGTAGGGCGGCACGTTCCGGCCGGAGGGGAAGCGCTTCGGGTAGTTCGCATAGTCGAGCGAGGGCAGCGCGAAGGGCAGGTCACGCACGATATCGGCGTCCCGGTCGTAGTACAGCATCAGGCTGTCCTGCGCGCGCGCTATCAGCACCCCACCATCGGTGAGCCCCATGCCGCCCCCGGCGCCGGGGCGACGGGAGGTGTTGTTGACGGTCGTAAGGTCGAAGTTGACCAGCTGTGAGTTGATCCGGGTGACCACCCGGGCCGGCGGCGGTTCCTTTTTGGGCTCTGCGGACGGACGTTCCGCCTCGGGCTGAGGCTTGGCCTCCGGCTGAGGCTTAGCCTCCGGCTGAGGCTTAGCCTCCGGCTGGGGCTTTGTCTCGGCAACGGGCTTTGGCGCTGAAGCAGTTTCGGGTTCCGGCGGGAGAAGACCTGTTGACCTCATCAGAGAGGCTATTTGTTGCCCGGCGGGCTGTATCACCTGCCAGGGAAATGTTCTGTAGTTCGCCGTGAACAGTCCAAAAATGAACGCGGCGATGACAATCATCGCCCAGACTGCCGATCGCTTCATACCAAGACCCCAGATTCGTGGGTCAACCGATAGCGAATATGGCGCGCAAGTCCAAAGACAATTCTGTGGACGTCGATCTCGTTGCAGTTTGATAGAGAATAGCTGCAGTCTTCCTCACGCGACCGGCTGCGATCACAGGCACCTTCGCCGCGACCGTGGCCGATTGCCCGCCGGGGTAGGGCCTACCGGCCCGATCCGCTATCTTCCGGCGATGATTCGCAGGTTCCAGTACGCCGATGCCCGCTAAGACCGTAGCTCCACCCCCGACGCCCATCACCGACGACGTCGACCTCCGCAAGGCGCTGGAGGAGCGATATCTCTCGTACGCGCTCTCGACGATCACCCAGCGCGCGCTACCGGATGTCCGTGACGGGCTGAAGCCGGTGCATCGGCGAATCCTGCACGGCATGAGCCTGCTGCGGCTGGCGCCGGACGGGGCCTACAAGAAATCCGCCAAGGTGGTCGGCGACGTGATGGGCTCCTTCCATCCGCACGGCGACCAGTCGATCTACGACGCGCTCGTCCGCCTCGCGCAGGATTTTTCCATGCGCTACGAGATGGTCGACGGGCAGGGCAACTTCGGCAATATCGACGGCGATCCGGCCGCGGCCATGCGCTACACGGAAAGCCGCATGACCGATGTGGCGATGCGCATGCTGGATGGCATCGCCGAAAACGCGGTCGACTTCCGCCCCACCTATGACGGCTCGACCGAAGAGCCGATCGTGCTGCCCTCGAATTTCCCTAACCTGCTCGCCAACGGCAGCCAGGGAATTGCTGTGGGCATGGCCACCTCGGTGCCGCCGCACAACGTCGCGGAACTGTGCGAGGCGGCGCTGCACCTGATCCACAATCCGAATGCCGACGCGGCCGAGCTGATCCAGTTCATCCCCGGGCCGGATTTTCCGACCGGCGGCATTTTGGTCGAGTCGCGCTCGAGCATCATCCAGTCCTACGCGACCGGCCGTGGCGCATTCCGCCTGCGCGCCCGCTGGACCACCGAGGACAAGGGCCGCGGCGTCTATCAGATCGTCGTCACCGAGATCCCATATGGCGTGCAGAAGTCGAAGCTGATCGAAAAGATCGCCGAGCTGCTGATGGCCAAGAAGCTGCCGCTGCTCAAGGACGTGCGCGACGAAAGCGCCGACGACATCCGCGTGGTGCTGGAACCGCGCGCCGGCACGGTCGATGCCAATGTGCTGATGGAGCAGCTGTTCCGCCTCAGCGATCTCGAAGTCCGCGTGTCGCTGAACATGAACGTGCTCGACCACGGCACGGTGCCGCGCGTGATGAGCCTGCCGGAGGTGCTGCGCGCCTGGCTCGAACATCGCAAGGACGTGCTGGTCCGCCGCACCGGTCATCGACTCGAGCAGATCGCGCGCCGCCTCGAGGTTCTCGCCGGCTATATCGTCGCCTACCTCAACCTCGATGAGGTGATCCGCATCATCCGCGAGGAGGATGATGCGAAGGCGTCGCTGATCGCGGCGTTCAACCTCACCGACAACCAGGCCGAAGCCATCCTCAACATGCGCCTGCGCTCCTTGCGCAAGCTTGAGGAAATCGAGCTGCGCACCGAGCACAACAAGCTCAGCGATGAGCAGCTTCACCTGCAGGGTCTTCTCGGCTCCGACCGCAAGCAGTGGGGCGAGATCACCAAGCAGATCGGCGAGCTGAAGAAGGTCTACGGTCCGGGCACGGTGCTCGGCAAACGCCGCACCGATTTCGCCGATGCGCCAGACGCCTCGATTGCCGAAGAGTCGTTCGCCGCGATGATCGAACGCGAGCCTGTCACCGTGATCCTCTCCGAGAAGGGCTGGATCCGCGCGATGAAGGGGCACACCTCGGAGATCGACGAGAAGAGCTTCAAGACCGGCGACCGGCTGAAGCTCTTTTTCCACGCCGAAACCACCGACAAGCTGCTGCTGCTTTCGACTGGCGGCAAGGTCTATACGCTGACGCCCGACAAGCTCCCCGGCGGCCGCTCGCAGGGCGAGCCGGTGCGGCTGATGGTTGATATCGAGGAGGGGCAGGATCTGGTTGACCTGTTCGTCTACCGGCCCGGCCAGAAGCGCATCATCGCCTCGGATGTCGGCAACGGTTTTGTCGTGGCTGAGGACGAACTGGTCGCCAATACCCGAAAGGGCAAGCAGGCGCTGAACGTCTCCGGCACCGAGGAGGCGCGGATCATCGCGCCGGTCGCCGGCGATAGCGTCGCGGTCATCGGCGAGAACCGCAAGCTCGTGATCTTCCCGCTCGAACAGCTTCCTGAAATGACACGCGGCAAGGGCCTCAGGCTGCAGAAGTACAAGGACGGCGGTCTTTCGGACCTCAAGACCTTCAATGCGGCGGATGGCCTGACGTGGACCGACTCCTCGGGCCGTAACCACACGCGCACGATGACGGAACTGCGCGAGTGGCTCCGCAACCGCGCTGACTCGGGACAGCTCGCGCCGACTGGCTTCCCGCGCAACAACAAGTTCGGCTGATCGGGAAACGCTTGGACACCGCACCGCTCGAGCGCCTTGCCTATACACTGACCAGTGCGGATGCGCTGGCCTATGAGGCGCTGCCTCGCGAGATGACCGGCTGGCGCAAGTGGGCGTTCCTGCTGTGGCTGGCGGCCGCGGGCGTGGTGCTGGCCCTGTTGCCCCGCGATTGGGTGGGGCCCGAATACGGCTGGCGCTTCTGGCTTGCGCTGGCTGTGTTATTTGCTGCGTTCTGGGGAATCGCCACGCTGGTGATGACGCTGAACGTGCAGCGCCGTGCGCGACACCGCATCCCGGCGGCGAGGGCGGTGGAACTGACGCGGCGGGGCAATCGTCTGGAGATTACGGACGCAGGGCGCAGCTACGCCGTTACGTATGACGCGATTGCCGACGTGACCGAAGCTGGGGACCATCTCTTCATCACGGCCCCGCCCGAGGTGATCATCGTCCCGCTGCGGGCGTTCGAGAGCCGCGAGCAGATGTCGGGGTTCGGCAGGGAGGTCGACCGGCTGTCGCAAGAGGCCGCGCCGTAAAGACGGTCAGTTCGGGACGACGGAGACCGTCATCTGTGACAGCGTCGTGAGCAGGATGATGCGCTCGCGATATGGCCACCAGTCGTAGAGCAAGGCCTCTGCCGGGTTCCACATGGCGACCCAGCCGGCAATGACGAGGCCGTTGGACAGGAGGCTCCCGAAGCCGCCGGTGCCGAACGCGGTGGATACCGCAGTCGAAAGACCCATGCACAGCGCAAGGATCGGCAAGCCGATCCACAGCGAATGTACCCCATGCCGGCGGGTGATCCGCAGGTCGCGTTGCGCCTGAATGATCCGCGTCCGGCAGTAGGCGATCAGTGCGGCGCGGATTTCGTGCTCGATGGTGGGGGTGATCTGGTCCGCCGGCATACGGATTTCCGCTGTGCCGCCATCGGGCCGGGAGCGCAGGTGCTCGATCTGATCGAGCAGCCGCTCGACCCCGGACAGGATTTCGAGCTGATCAGTAAAGGGATCGAGTTCGGGCGCGGTGAACAGCTCATCCCGGTCGGCGATGGTGACGCTGATCGTGCTCATCGCGGCAGGTCAGTCGAGGAGGCGTCGCCAGCCGAGGGGGCCGCGTTGCACCTCGAGCGGCTGGAAGCGGGCCTTGTAGGCCATCTTGGGCGAGTCCTTCACCCAGTAACCGAGATAGACGTAGCTGAGGCCCGCCAGCTTCACCTGGTTTATGTGGTCGAGGATCAGGAGGTTTCCCAGCCCGCGCGCGGCCAGCCGGGGCTCGAACAGGCTGTAAACCATGCTGAGCCCGTCGGGCATCACGTCGGTCAGCGCCAAGGCGACGAGGGGGCGCTCGGGAAGCGAGTTTTGCCGGTATTCGACCAGCACGGTCTGCACCGGCGTGTCCTCGACCATGTACTCGTAGTCGACGAAACTCATCTGAGTCATGCCGCCGCCGGCATGCCGCGCCTCGAGGTAGCGCTTGAACAGGCCGTACTGCTCGGCGGTGGCGCGGGGCGGGCAGACTTCAACATCGATGTCGTCGTTGAGCTTCATCACCCGGCGGTACCGCGCCGACAGCTCGAACTCGCCGGCGACGATGCGCACGCTCTGGCAGGCGGAGCAGCCGTCGCAGGCCGGCCGGTAGATCAGGTTCTGGCTGCGGCGGAAGCCGTTGTCGCTGAGCAGGTGGTGGAGGTTCGACGCCCGCCGCCCCGTGAGGTGCGTGAACAGCTTGCGCTCCTGCCGGCCCGCCAGATACGGGCACGGCATCGCCGCAGTAAGGAAGAGCTGGGTATTTTCCGGTGTCTGATCGGTCATCCGCTTGTCGCTCGACGGAAAGCTAGTCTAGACGCGGTTCTCGGGCTCGGCAATGCGGGGCGCCACTACGCGCCGGCCATGTTCCGCCAGTGCCGCTCCATCGGGGAGCGCCGCAGCATCAGGGTTCCGGCGATCATGTCGTGCACCATTTGCCGGCGGGGCGTCAGCAGCGCCACCAGCGACAGGGGCCAGGCGATCCAGACGGTGACCCAGAAGATCAGCGGGTGGATGAGGATAGCCCAGCCATCGAGCGGCCGGCCGCGTGTAGGGGTGAGGACGATATCCATCATCTGCATGCCGATCGTCGCCCGGGTCCGCGAGCCGAGGGTGGCGGCATAGTAGCCGAGGATCACCAGTGGCACGATGATCAGGGTGGCGAGCCACCCTACGCCGAAGGTGAAAAAGCCGAGAACGCCGCCGATCAGCGTCAAGAGGGTGGCGAGAATGCCGAGGATCAGCACGTCGATCACGAAAGCGGCGACGCGGCGTGTCAGAACCCCCTGGAACAGGTCCGGGGCGGTGGCAGGGTCGGGCAGGGCGTTACTCATGGTCCTCATGTCCATTTACATGGCCCCGAACGACGCCCGCGCAAGACCGCGGGCGCACAAATCGGCCTACTTGTTCAGCAGCCGGGCGGCCTCCAGCGCGAAGTAGGTCAGGACGCCCGAAGTGCCGGCGCGCTTGAAGGCCATGAGGCTCTCCATCATGGCCGCTTCGCCGTTGATCGCCTTGGCGTCACCGGCCAGCTTCAACATCGTATACTCGCCGCTCACCTGATAGGCAAAAACCGGCACGTCGAACTCGTCCCGCACCCGGCGCACGATGTCGAGATAGGGCATGCCGGGTTTCACCATGACCATGTCGGCGCCTTCGATGAGATCCTGCTCGACCTCGCGCATGGCCTCATCGGTGTTGGCGAAATCGAGCTGGTAGGTGCGCTTGTCGCCCTTGAGACGCGAACCCGAGCCGACGGCATCGCGGAACGGGCCATAGAAGGAAGAGGCGAACTTGGCGGAATAGGACATGATCGCGGTCTGTTCGTAGCCGGCGCTGTCGAGCGCCGCGCGGATCGCGGCAACGCGGCCGTCCATCATGTCGGAGGGGGCGATGATGTCCGCACCGGCGGCCGTCTGCACGAGCGCCGATTTCACCATGACCTCGACGGTCTCGTCGTTGAGGATTTCCCCGTCGCGGACGAGGCCGGCGAGGCCGTTGGCCGAATACTCGTCGAGCGCCACGTCGGCGATCAGGCCGATCTGCGGCACGGCATCCTTGATGGCCTTCAGCGCCCTGCACATCAGGTTGTCGGGGTTGAAGGCCTCTTCGCCATCCTCGGTCCTGAGGTGGTCTGGGGTATTGGGGAACAGCGCCAGCGCCGGAATGCCCTCCGCGGCGGCGGCTCTCGCCGCCTCGACGCAGAGGTCGACGCTGAGCCGCTCGACGCCCGGCATGGTCTTGATCGCCGTGCGCTCGTTCTTGCCCTCGATGACGAAAAGCGGCCAGATGAAATCGGCCGGTGTGAGGACGGTTTCGCGCACCATGTCCCGCATCCAGGGGGTGCGCCGCAGCCGACGCTGCCGCTTCCCGCCCAGAAATTCCGTCATATCGTGCTTCTTCCAGCGCTTGCTCATGCCCGGCTCCATTCCTTGCGGCGGCTATATCAAGAGCCGCGGGCCGGCGCCATGCTCCGCCTTGTCGCTGACCGATCTTGCCGATATGGGAGACGCATGGATCTCAGAGGCGAAATCGCCGAGCGATACGTCCGCGTCATTGCCATCGTCGCGCTGCTGGTCGGCCTCGGCGATGCGGCGCGGCTGCTTGGCGTCACGTCGGGCAGCGTCAGCCCGCTGACCGACCTCGGCGTCGCCGGGTTCGTCTATCTCGCGGTGTTCTGCCTTGCCCGGCTGTTTGCGGCCGTCGGCCTCTGGATCGGGGCGAGCTGGGGCGCGGTCCTCCTGGTTGGGGCTACGACAGTCGAACTGCTGCTGTTCCTGTTCGGCAACCGCGACGTGCAACTCGACGCCATCGGCTTTGTCGTTCGCCTGGCGCTGGTTGTCGCCATCGTGCTGCTGTTCGTGCTGCGCCTCAGGTTCCGCCGCGCCCACGACTAAGTCCCTGTTTCGTCATTCAGGTTCTGTTGAGGTTACAATTTCGTTGCACGAGGTAACCCCTCGTAAAGCCAAAATGCCGAACTGTTTCAGTAAGATAGTTTTAAGCGTGCACCTTAAGCCGATCTTATTTTGGCCCGCGTAGGTTGCCCTCATAGACGCGAAGAAATCGCGCGATGACTGCAAACAGTGAGGCACAAATGGCATTCAAATCCAATCTCGCCGAAGTGGCGGCACCAGCCGGGGAAGAGCGTAGCCTCAAGCCGGCCTATCTTGAAGCCGTGGGACGGGTCGAGCGCCTGCACCGCCGCCTGCTCGACCTGATCAAGGACGAGTTCGACCGGATGGGCTGGGATGACATCAACCCGGTTCAGGCCCTCCTGATGTTCAACATCGGCGATGCCGAACTGACCGCCGGCGAACTGCGGTCGCGGGGCTACTACCTGGGCTCCAACGTCTCGTACAATCTCAAGAAGCTGGTCGAAACCGGCTACATCTTCCAGGAGCGCTCGCGCGCCGACCGGCGTTCGGTCCGCATCAAGCTGACGCCCAAGGGGGAAGAAGTCGCCGAGGTGATCGACGAGCTTTACGACCGTCATCTCAAGTCCATCGACAAGGTGGGCGGGCTCGATGACGCGGCCTTCGAGGGGCTGAACAAGGCTCTCGGCCGCCTCGAGCGCTTCTGGGTCGACCAGATTCTCTACAAACTCTGAGGACCGCAGCGCGCGGGGAGACTCTCCGCCCGTCAGTGTCCTCATCGGCCGATTGCCGTCACTGACCTCACTGGGCAGTCGGCCGATGCTTTTGTTGCGTCCTTGCGACAGGCTGCAAGAAAATCCCCGGTTGCCGGGGCATTTTCTTATTTGCGCCGCAAATTCCCATAGTAGTTGCCACCGATGCGCTGCATAGCCCGCAGCCGCATCCCCATTTAAGCGTTGCGTAACTATGTCCGGGTCACACATGGGTGAACCGGAATTGAGGCACTTGGCGCTCAATGGTATCAGCGCGGGCAGGTCTGAATTGGGCAGGTGGATGACGGATTCTTCGATGCGGCTCTCTCGGCGCAAGCTTCTCACATCGGCGGCCGGCTTCGGTGCGGCCATGGCTTTCCCCGGGCTCGCAAGCGCCCAGCAGGACGAGAACCTGACGTTCTGGGAAGAGATGCGCCACGGCGCGATGGTCCGGAACACTGATCGGGAAGGCAACACAGCCACAGCCCGGCAGTTGGTCGATACGGTCGAGCCGATCCTGTCGTTCGACACCGCCTATAACCTCCAGCTTGCCATCCAGAATTACGAGGCATTCGTCCAGGCGCGTGGCTCATGGGATCTTCCGGCGCAGCAGACGTTTGGCCTCAAGCTGGGCAAATCCGGCAAGCCGGTGCGCGAACTCAAGCGCCGCCTGATGATCAATGGCGACATGCCGCCCGAGCAGCGCATCGATGACACTTTCGATGACGGGCTCGACGCAGCGGTCCGCCTGTTCCAGGCGCGTCATGGCCTCATCATCAACGGACAGGTCGACGAGCCCACTTTCTACGCGCTGTCGGTCCCCACCGAGTATCGCCTCAACCAGCTCCGGCTCAACGCCATGCGTGTCGAGCAGTGGGCGTCGGCGCTCAGCGACCGCTATGTCGTCGTGAACATCCCGGCGGCCAGCATCGAGGCGATCGAGGGCAGCCAGGTGGTCCAGCGCCACACCGCTGTGGTCGGCAAGGTCGAGCGCGCCACGCCGATCCTCAATTCCAAGGTCTTCCAGGTCAAGTTCAATCCTTACTGGACGGTGCCCAAGAGCATCATCGAGAAGGACCTCATCAAGTACATGAACGAGGACCCGGAATATCTGACGAAGTTCCGCATCCGCATTTTCGACGGCAAGGGCAACGAGAAGCAGCCGACCGACATCAACTGGCAGACGACCGAGGCGGTGAAATACACCTTCCGGCAGGATCCCGGCGGTGAGAACTCGATGGGTCATTGCAAGATCGACTTCTACAACCCCTACGACGTCTACATGCACGACACGCCGCAGAAGGCGCTGTTCGGCGAGAACGCCCGCTTCCATTCGTCCGGCTGCGTCCGCTGCGAAGGCATCGACAGCCTCGCGGCATGGTTGTTGCGCGACAATGGCGGCTGGGATCTGCCTACAGTACAGGGCGCGTTCACCGGCGGGCTGCGCGAGGACGTGAAGCTCAAGGTGCAGGTGCCGATCCACACCACCTACATTACCGCCTGGGCGAACCGTCAGAGCACCGTCAGCTTCCGCGACGACGTGTACGGTCACGACGCTGCCGGAACCGTCTCCTTCGGCTGATCGGCCGAGGCTTTCGGATCATGTGGTCCGGTCCCGGTGTTGCGGGGCCGGACCATTCATTTCGGGGGTCTAGAGGCGGCAGCGGTGGTAGTTGCCGTCGAAACCGAGATAGGTGTCGCTACGGCTGTCGTAGGAGCGGTAGCGGGCCTCGCAGCGGGCCACGTGATAGGACCAGGAACTGCTGCCCCGCACCCTCACGCCGCCGACGCCGATGCTGATGCCGCTGCGCACCCGCGGCCCACCGTAATAGCCCCACGGGCGATAGTTCTGGTTATAGCCCATGTAGCCGGGGCCGACGGACCAGCCGAACGAGAAACCCTGCGCGGCGGCCGGCGTTGCTGCGGGCAGCGCCAGCGCCACTGACACAAGGGCGGTGGCGGCAAGAGCAAGTAGCTTTTTCATCATCCTTCTCCAGCAATCGGTTTGCCCGAAATGGGCCCAGGAAACTGAAACGGGGCTTGCGCCAAAGGGTTGCGGCGAGCGGGTCACGGTGAGGGGAGGGGCTGCTGCGGGGTCTTTTCCCGCCGCTCCACATCTGCGATACTGCGGGGGTTCGCGCGACTGGCGAGAGAGATGGTGTACCATCGGGGAACGTGAACGGATTTGCCGCTCGCCTGGGCACCCATCGAAACCTTCGGGGAGCCCGCATGCTATCCACCCTCTGTCCTATCGTTAGCCGCGCCCGCGGCCTAGGAATCGGCGCGTCCGGCATGCTAGACGCACCCCACCCGAAAACCTGTCACGCCAACCACGGGAGCCGCGCATGAGCGCCGTCACGTCTGTTCCGCTCTTTCCGCGCTTCTTCACCAATTCGCTGGTCGAGACCGATCCGGAAATCGCCGAGGCGATCAAGCTGGAACTGGGCCGCCAGCAGCACGAGATCGAACTGATCGCGTCCGAGAACATCGTCTCGAAGGCGGTGCTCGAGGCGCAGGGTTCGGTTCTGACCAACAAGTATGCCGAGGGCTACCCCGGCAAGCGCTATTACGGCGGCTGCCAGTACGTCGATATCGCCGAGAACCTCGCGATCGAGCGTGCCAAGCTGTTGTTCGGCTCCAACTTCGCCAACGTGCAGCCGAACTCGGGCAGCCAGATGAACCAGGCCGTGTTCCTGGCGCTGCTGCAGCCGGGCGACACGTTCATGGGGCTCGACCTGAACTCGGGTGGGCACCTGACGCACGGCTCGCCGGTCAACATGAGCGGCAAGTGGTTCAAGGTCGTCTCCTACGGCGTCCGGCAGGAAGACCACCTGCTCGACATGGAAGAAGTGGCGAGAAAGGCCCGCGAGCATAAGCCCAAGCTGATCCTTGCCGGCGGCACCGCCTATTCGCGCGTCTGGGACTGGGCAAAGTTCCGCGAGATCGCCGATGAAGTCGGCGCTTACCTGATGGTCGACATGGCGCACATCGCCGGTCTCGTCGCCGGTGGCGTCCATCCCTCGCCGATCCCGCATGCGCATGTCGTCACCACGACGACGCACAAGTCGCTGCGCGGTCCGCGTGGCGGCATGATCCTGTCGAACGACGAAGAGATCGCCAAGAAGATCAACTCGGCGGTGTTCCCCGGCCTGCAGGGCGGGCCGCTGATGCACATCATCGCGGCCAAGGCCGTGGCGCTGAAGGAAGCGCTGCAGCCCGAATTCAAGGCCTACGCGCGCCAGGTCGTCGCCAACGCCCAGACGCTCGCCGCGACGCTGATCGAGAACGGCCTCGACGTGGTTTCCGGCGGCACCGACAACCACCTGATGCTGGTCGACCTGCGCAAGAAGAACGCCACCGGCAAGCGTGCCGAGCAGGCACTCGGACGGGCCTACATCACCTGCAACAAGAACGGCATTCCGTTCGATCCGGAGAAGCCGTTCGTGACCTCGGGTGTTCGTCTCGGTGCCCCTGCCGCCACCACCCGCGGCTTCGGTGAGGCCGAGTTCCGCGAGATCGGCAAGCTGATCGTCGAGGTGCTGGACGGCCTGCGCGAAGCCAATTCGGATGACGGTAACGCGATTGTCGAGGCCAAGGTCCGCGACAAGGTGCTCGCGCTGACCGCCCGCTTCCCGATCTACAGCGAGTAACGTCCGTGCGCTGCCCTTACTGCGGAAACGAAGACACGCAGGTCAAGGACAGCCGGCCGACGGAGGACTCCAGCGCCATCCGCCGCCGCCGCATCTGCAATGCATGCGGCGGCCGCTTTACCACCTTCGAGCGCATCCAGTTGCGCGAACTGACGGTGGTGAAGAAATCGGGGCGCCGGGTTCCCTTCGATCGCGACAAGCTGGTGCGTTCGGTATCGACGGCGCTGCGCAAGCGCGATGTCGAGCCCGAACGCGTTGAGCGGATGATCTCCGGGATCGTCCGCCAGCTCGAAAGCCTCGGCGACGCCGAGATCACCTCCGAACGTATCGGCGAATATGTGATGGAGGGGCTGAAGGGGCTTGATGACGTGGCGTTCGTGCGCTTCGCCTCGGTCTACAAGAACTTCTCGGCGGCCAATGATTTCCGCTCGTTCCTCGCGGAACTGGCCGAAGACACGCGTGGCGCCCCGGCGGGCGACGACGATTGAGCGACCAGACCAACCGCGATAACCGCTGGCTCGATGCCGCCGTCCGCCTCGCGCGGCCTCTGCGCGGCGCGATGACGGGACGTCCGGCGGTGGCAGCGCTCGTCGTCGATGAGGCGGAGGACCACGTTCTCGTCCGCTCGGTGACGGGCCCCGGCGGAGCGCCGACGGCGGTCATCGCTGCCATCGCCGACGCCGGCATGAATGCCCATCGGTGCACACTCGTGATCACCATCGAGCCCACGCTCGAAGACGCGCAAATGATCGTCGCGGCCGGCTTTGCGCGGGTCGTGATCGGTGTCCGGGCGCCGGAAAAGGGCAGGGACGCCATCGCCACGCTGAGGCAGCATGGCGTCGATGTTGTCGTTGCCGATCATGCCGGCGCGGCCGAATTTCATGGGCCCGAAATCCACCGCATCAAGCGGCGCCGGCCGTTCACCACGCTTTGCCTCGCCGTCTCGGCGGACGGCATGGTTTCGCGGCAGGATGGGGTGACCATCAGCCTGATTGGTCAGGAGGCGCGCGACTGGCTCGGGATGCAGCGCGCGTTCTCCGACGGCGTGATGATCGGCGGGCGCACTGCCGAACTCGACGACCCGGAGCTGACCCCCGGGCTCAGGGGGCTCGACGACCGCTCCTATGCCCGCATTGTTGCGGCGGGCTCGCGGCCCCTGCGACCCGGGCTCAGGCTGATGCGCGGCGGCCATCCGGTTTACGTGCTGTGCGAGCGGGGCAAGGATTTTGGACTTCCGCCGCCGGTGGAGTTCATCACCCTCGACGACCGCAACGGCCGTCCCGATCTGCGCCAGGGGATGACGGCGCTCGCGGAGCGGGGAATCTCCGCCCTGCTGGTCGAAGGTGGCGCCAAGCTCAGCGAGGCCATGCTGGCGGCCGAGCAGGTCGACCGCGTTCATCTGATCGAGGCAGCGGTCGAGGTCGGCCGCGACGGGGTGCCGGCCACGGTTCTTGGCGGCATTCTGGGCCGGCTGCGCGGGGCAGGATTTGCGGAGGTAGAAAGCCGCGAACTCGGCAGGGATCGGCTCCGGACCTACCGCTGGCAGTTCTGACGCAGGCCTGACCTGCGGCAATTCGCTTGGACTGGCCATTGCGATCCGGCCCAGCGCCAGCTAAGCCGAAGACGCGAAAAGCGGGCGTGTTCTGCCTGCGGGAACATCTTTATGGCCGAAGTCATCAAACGTACCGATACGTCCTCGCGACCCGCCAATCAGCGCGGCGCCGCGCGGCTGGCTGCGGTGCAGGCACTCTATCAGATGGATGTCGGCCGGCAGTCGCTCGAGGACACACTGGCCCAGTTCCAGGTGCACCATCTCGGTCGCGAGATCGAGGGCGAGCAGTATCTGCCCGCCGACGCAGACTTCTTTCGCCAGATCGTCACCGGCGTGATCAAGAGCCAGCTCGACATCGATCCGATGATCGACAGCGCGCTCGACAAGGGCTGGCCGATGGCGCGTATTGACGCGACGCTGCGCGCCATCCTGCGGGCGGCGACGTTCGAACTGCTGCGGCGGCGGGACATTCCGTCGGGCGTTGTCATCACCGAATATGTCGATGTGGCACGGGCTTTCTACGAAGATGATGCGCCGGGACTTGTGCACGGTGTGCTCGACACGATTGTCAGACAATCTGTCCGCGACGAGGACAGCACGACGGGACGCAAGCCCGCCTGAGGTTCAGGTTCATGGCCGATGACAGACCCGTTGGCTCCCCCGCGCGAAATATCGGGCTCCTTGCCCTCGCCAATGCCGTTCTTGGATCGAACCAGGTCATCCTCAGCGCCACTGCAGCGTTGACGGCGGCGACGATGGTCGCTGATCGATCCTACGCCACCGTCCCCGTCACCCTGATGATTCTGGGGACCGCGCTGGCCACCGGGCCGGCGGCGTGGCTGGTGCATACCTGGGGGCGGCGCGAAGCGTTCGCCTTTGGCGCTGCCGTGGCGATCCCTGCCGCCCTGCTGGCGGCCTATGCCGCCTGGTCAGATCAGTTCTGGGTCTTCTGCATCGCGCTGGCGCTGCTCGGGGCGACCGCGACCTTTCCCCAGCAATACCGGTTCGCCATCGCGGACAGCGTGCCGCCGTCGCTGAGGGCCCGGGCGATCTCGTGGGTGCTGCTGGGGGGCGTGGCGGCGGCCTTCATCGGCCCGCAGGCCTCCATCCTGACCAAGGACTGGATTGAAGGTCATGTGTTTGCCGGCACCTATCTGGTGATGGGCATTCTCGCTGCCGTGGCGGTCTGCGTGCTGTGGGCGACGCGGCTCGCTCCGACCATCCGCAATCCCGTCGAGCGGCGCGGTGGCCGCAGCCTTGGCCAGCTGCTGCGCAGCGCCGAGATCGCCGTGCCAATCGTCACCGCGGCGACCAGCTACGCGCTGATGAACCTGGTGATGGTCTCGGCGCCGCTGGCGATGGTCTACATCTGCGGCTATTCGACTGCCGAAGCGGCAACCGTCATCCAGTGGCATGTCGTGGCGATGTTCGCGCCGAGCTTCATCACCGGATCGGTGATCGCCCGCCTTGGCGCGCAACTCACGGCGGCGGTGGGCCTGCTGCTGATCATTGCCGGCGCTGCCGTCAACCTGAGCGGCATCAGCGTGGCGCATTTCACCGCGGCGCTTGTGCTGCTCGGGGTCGGGTGGAATTTCGGCTTCATCGCCTCGACGGCGATGCTTGCATCCGCCTATCGGCCCGAGGAGGCGGCGCGCGCGCAGGGCCTCAACGAGCAGGTCGTGTTCGGCGTTATGGCGTTGGCGTCGCTGTCATCGGGCCTGCTGCTCAATACGGTCGGCTGGCAGGCGGTGAACATGCTGGCGATTCCCATCGCCGGCGCGGCCATCCTGCTGCTGGGCCTGAGCGGGCCCGCCCGCCGAAGCGGGCGAGGCAACCTCGCTACTTGAGCGAGGAGAGAATGGTGTCGATGAAGTTCTTGTCTTCGCCGAACGACGGGGTCTTGCGGCTCTCGATGGCGACGACCTTGCCGTCCTTGGCCGAGTAGACCGCCTTGTCGACGACCTTCTTGTTTTTGTCGAAGTAGACGACGAGGACGGTGCGGTCCTCGATGAAATCCATGCCGAACGCGGTCGAGTTCTTCTTCGTCTGGACGTAGTAGAAGGCGGTCTCGTTGCCGAAGCTGTTGGTCGTCTGCGGCGAGCCGAGGACGATGGTCACCAGGTCCTGGCTCTGACCGGGGCGAATCTGCGCCAGCATGTCAGGCTTCAGCACATAACCTTCGGTGCGCTTCTGGGTGAGGGCGACACCCGAGCATGCGGCAAGGGCCGGGACCAGGGCGAGGGCCGCCAGCAGCGGAAGCAGTCGGCGACGTGTGGCTGAAGGCATCAATTTGACTTTCCCGATAGCTCTCGACTAATACGCCGGGACGGCGCTGGCGCCGGCTTGTTTAGCCGTCATTGCCTGATCAACGCAAGGCGAATGCCCCGTTGGGCCCCCCATTGTCGCGATCCCCCGACCACTCACGAGCGCATCCATGATCTTCGGCCTCTTCCGCAAAAGCGCTGACAGTGAAGCCGTTTACGCCGTTTATAGCGCTATTGTGGCGCAATCCCGGCGGCCCGTTTTCTATGCTGAATGGGGCGTTCCCGACACAGTGACAGGGCGCTTCGACATGATCTCGCTGCACATGAGTCTGCTGTTCCGGCGGTTGCGCAGTGAGCGGAAGGATGTCGCGGCGTTCAGCCAGGCGGTGTTCGACCTGTTCTTTCGCGATATGGACCGTTCGCTGCGCGAAATGGGCGTGACGGATATCGGCATTCCCAAGAAGATCAAGAAGATGGGGAACATCTTCTATGGCCTGCTCGCCCACATCTCCGAGGCGATGGACAAAGGCGACCGGGCGGGACTTGAGGCTGTCCTGATCCGCAATATCTATGAAGGAGCAAGCGCGCCGGCTGCCGGCCTGCTTGCGGAATATCTGTTCGGCGAGGCCGACCGGCTGGCGGCGCAGCCGCTCGAATCCATTCTCGGCGGGCGACTCACGATGGGAGCGGAAGCAGCATGAGCGGCACACACGAACGCTGGCGACTCAAGGATGCGAGCATCCGCATCGATTCGATGCCGGTTGACGGGCGCGACGTGCGCCTCGTCGCCGACGAGGAAGACCGCGCGCAGCTCGCCGCGCAGCTTGACCTGACGTCGATAAAGCGGCTCGAAGTGGCGTTGCATGCGGTGAAATTCCGCGGCGGCATCCGGGTCACCGGCCGGCTCGACGCGGCGGTGGAGCAGCCGAGCGTGGTGTCCTTCGTGCCTGTGCGGCAGGTGATTTCGGAGCCGATCGATCGCGTCTTCCTTCCGGGCGGCGAAAAGCTGTATGCGGGGGAGGCGGGCGCGGAGATTTTCGTCGATCTGGATGGCGACGATGTTCCCGATCATTTCGAGGGGAACGAGGCCGATCTCACCGACTTGGTTGTCGAAACGCTTTCGCTGGCCATCGACCCGTATCCGCGGGCCGAGGGCGAGAGCCTTGAAGATCTTGGCATCGCTGGCGCGGCGGATGACGCGCCCGAATCGCCGTTCGCGGCTCTACGGCGCCTGAAGTCGGGCTCGGACGAGACCAGCTAGGCAGGCTTGCGCGGCGGGGACGAATGGTTATCTTTGCGGCGCCCGCCCAGCGGGCATAACTTTCGGCGGACATGACCGATACTATTTGCATCTCGGTAGACGCCATGGGCGGAGACAAAGGCCCGCGCGTGGCTTTGCTCGGCGCCAGGCTTGAACTCCGCCAGCGCAAGAACGTGCGCTTCGTGCTGCATGGGCGGCAGGAAGAGCTGAACCCCATTCTCGACGAGTTCCCCGACCTGCGTGCTGCTTCGCGCGTCGTGCACTCGGAGAACGTCATCACCATGGACGAGAAGCCGTCGGCGGCGCTGCGGCGCGGCCGCAACTCCTCGTCGATGTGGGCGGCGCTTGAGTCGGTGAAGAACGGCGAGGCCGACGTCATGGTCTCGGGCGGCAATACCGGCGCCCTAATGGCGATGGCGACTTTCTGCCTGCGGCCGATGGAGGGTATTTCGCGCCCGGCGCTTGCGGCCCTCTGGCCGACGCTGCGCGCCGACATCATTGTGCTCGACGTGGGCGCGACGGTTGGCGGCGATGCGCGCCAGCTGGTCGATTTTTCGATCCTGGGCGCAGCCTTGGCGCGTGCGCTGTTCGACCAGGAATCGCCGACGGTTGGCCTGCTCAATGTCGGCACCGAAGACGCCAAGGGTCATGATGAGGTGAAGGAAGCGGGCAGGGCGCTGGCAGCAGCCAGCGGCGCCGGGTTCTCCTATCACGGCTTCGTCGAAGGCGATGACATCGGCAAGGGTACGGTCGATGTCGTCGTGACCGAAGGCTTTACCGGCAACATCGCGCTGAAGACCGCCGAAGGCACGGCCCGCCAGATCGGCGCCTATATCCGCCAGGCCCTCAAGGCCGATGTGCTATCGTCGCTCGGCGCGCTGATTGCAGGGCAAGCCATCGATGCGCTGAAGCGCAAGATGGACCCGCGCAATATCAATGGGGCCGTGTTCCTTGGGCTCAACGGCCTCGTGGTGAAGAGCCACGGCGGCACCGACGAGGTCGGCTTCAAGGCGGCCATCAGCCTCGCCTACGAAATGGGCCGCAACAACCTGCTCGGCAAGATCACCGAAGGCATGCGTCGCTTCCCCGCGCTCGATATCGCGGCCGTGACCACGCCCGAACCAGAGAAGAAACCCGCGTGACAGAAAAGCGTTCGATCGTGCGCAGCGTTGGCGCCTATCTGCCCTCGCGCGTTGTGACAAATGAAGAGCTGGCCAAGACCGTCGATACGACCGACGAGTGGATCCAGCAGCGCACCGGCATTACGCAGCGCTACATCGCGGCCGAGGGCGAGAACACTTCCGATCTCGCCGTAGCGGCCGGTCGCCGCGCGCTCGAGAACGCCGGGCTCACGGCGGACGACGTCGATCTCATCATTGTGGCGACGACCACGCCGGACATGACCTTTCCGGCAACCGCCACGGTGGTGCAGCAAAAGCTCGGCAGCCATCACGGCGCTGCCTTCGATATCCAGGCGGTGTGCTCTGGCTTCGTGTATGCGGTGGCCACTGCGGATTCGTATCTCAAGAACGATCTCGCCAAGCGCGTCCTCGTGATCGGTGCCGAAACGGCCTCTCGCATCCTCGACTGGAACGACCGCACCACCTGCGTGCTGTTTGGCGATGGCGCGGGCGCCGTGGTCATGGAACTCGGCAAGGGCGATCAGGAACGCGGCGTGCTGGCAACGTCGCTTCGTTCCGACGGCCATCACTGGAACAAGCTCTACACCGACGGCGGTGTGTCATCGACCAAGTCGGTCGGTCACATCCGCATGGAAGGCAAGGAAGTCTTCAAGCACGCGGTCGGCATGATCACCGACGTGGTCGTCGATGTGTTCGAGAAGACCGGCTACGGCGTCGACGATCTCGACTGGTTCGTGCCGCATCAGGCGAACAAGCGCATTATCGACGGCGCAGGCCAGAAGCTCGGCATTCCGCCCGAGAAGGTCATCGTGACGGTGGACCGTCACGCCAATACGTCGGCGGCATCGGTGCCGCTGGCGCTGAGCACTGCGGTCGCGGATGGGCGCATCAAGCGCGGCGATCTGGTGATGCTCGAAGCGATGGGCGGCGGTTTCACCTGGGGTGCTTCGCTCATCCGGTGGTAGCTGCAATCCGGCCTAGCCCTTGACGTGCAAGCATTATTGCCAGCAGACCGTGGGAGAGCTAGTCTCCCGTTCTCAATCCGTAGGTGGGGCGCCTCGCGGGACTGAATACCGGTTTGGCGAAAGCAGAGGGTGGGTCATGGCAGCACAGAAGACTGTGACGCGAGCGGACTTGGCGGAAGCTGTCTACGAATCCGTCGGTCTGTCCCGAACCGAGTCCGCGGAACTCGTCGAGCGGTTCCTCGCCATCATCGGCGACGCGCTGGTTCAGGGCGAAAACGTAAAGCTCTCGTCGTTCGGTTCCTTCCAGGTGCGGTCCAAAAACCAGCGGATCGGCCGCAATCCCAAGACCGGCGAGGAGGTTCCAATCCTTCCGCGGCAGGTGCTTGTGTTCAAACCCAGCAACGTACTCAAGAGCAAGATCAACAAAGCTATGGTCCGCGCTGGAAAATAAGGGCATTCTCCCGGGGTGAGTCCCGATGGAAAAATCTCCTGACGCTTTTAGAACCATCTCCGAAGCTGCTGAGGAGCTAAGCCTCCCGCAGCATGTGCTTCGCTTTTGGGAAACCCGATTCAGCACCATCAAGCCGCTGAAGCGTGGTGGCGGCCGCCGTTACTACCGGCCCGAGGACGTGCTGTTGCTCAAGGGCATCCGGCATCTTCTCTATGACCAGGGTTTCACCATCAAGGGCGTCCAGCGCATCCTCAAGGAGCAGGGCGCGCGGTTCGTTGCGGGTATCGGCGAGGGCAATCCCGTCGGCGCGCTGGTCAAGGAAGCGAGCGATGTCGAGGATGACGACGAGGTCGCGCCGATGCTGCAGCTCGCGAGCGGCCACGACGCCAGCGGGGCGCTCGATGCCGCAGACCGCGAGAAGCTGGCCGGCGTGATGCGCGAACTGCTCGACTGCAAGCGGCTGCTGGAACGTGCGCGCGAGAACTAGCCGCCTGGCCTGTCTCCCGCGCTAGTGCGCCCGCTTCGGGATCACCACGTCCTTGACCATCAGCGCGATGACGAACATTACCGCGTAGAGTCCGGCGATCCAGTAGAGGAAGATGTCGAACCCGTTGGTGTAGTGCATGAGCACTGTCAGGCGGGTGGCAGGGTCCAGCGCCGCGACGGCAGCTGGGGTGAGGTTGGTCAGCCCTTCGCCGATCTGGCTCGCAATCGCCGCCGGGATGCGGGCATTTTCCGCCGTCATCGCCCAGGTCAGCACGCCGCCGTTAACCGCGAGCCCGAGGCTCGCGCCAATCGTGCGCGATTGCGTGACGATGCCGCTCGCCACGCCGATATCCTTGAGCGGCGCTGCCGCCTGCACCGCCGTCATCACCACCTGGAGGTGAAGGCCCATGCTGATGCCGAAGCAGAAGAACAGCAGAGCCAGCATCCAGACGGGCGTCGTGGCGGTGGCGAACGTGGTCGCCAGCATCGTGAGGCCGCCGATCAGCATGCCGAACACCGGGAACCACTTGTAGCGCCCCGTCCGCGCGATGTAGCGGCCGACGAGCAGCGAAACCACGGTCGAGGACAGCGTCGAGGGCAGGAACAGCAGGCCGACGCCGGCCGGCCCGAACCCGGTGAGCGTCTGCATGAACAGCGCGTAGTAGAAGAACTGCCCGACGGTCGCCATGCCGGCGACCAGCGTCATGGCGGCAATCATCCGTATGGTGTGGCTGCGGAACAGGTGCAGCGGCAGGATCGGTTCCTCGGCGCGCCGCTCGACCATGATGAAGGCGATGATCGCGGCGATGCCCAGAATGGGCAGCAGCCAGCTCACCGGCCGCGGCCCGCCGGGCTCGAGCACATAATCGCCCCAGTAGACGATCGAGATCGTCGCCAGCGCCAACAGCACGCCGCCGAGGTAATCGATCTTGCGCCGGACGGTATTGATGCGCGGCTTCATCCCCAGCGCGATGATCGCAAGCACGACGATGCCGATGGGCAGGTTGATGAAGAACACCCAGCGCCAGCCGACGGCCTGCGTCAGCCAGCCCCCAGCCACCGGGCCCATCACCGAGGCGATGGTGAAGACGATGGACGTATAGCCCTGATACCGGGCGCGTTCACGCGGCGAGAAGATCTCGCCGATGACCGCAAAGCCCGAGACCATCAGGCCGCCCCCGCCAATCCCCTGCAGCACCCGCGCCGCGATCAGCGATTCCATCGACCAGGCGAAGCCGCAAACGAGCGAGCCGATGAGGAACAGCACGATCGCCGACAGCATGACGCTGCGCCGGCCGAACAGGTCGCCGAGTTTGCCGTAGAAAGGAGCCACCGCGGCGGTAGCGAGGAGGTAGGAGGCGCCGACCCAGCCGAAGAGGTGGAGGTTGTCGAATTCGCCCGCGATGGTCGGCAGCGCGGTGACGATGATCTGCATGTCGAGCGCCGACATGAACATCACAATGATGGCGCCGAGGTAGACGACCAGCGTGGCGCGCGACGGGCGCGAGTCCTCGTCCAGCGGGGCAGGGCTCCCGGAGGAGGCAACAACATCAGCGGTCATCAGGTGGCATCCGGGAAGGCAGCCACCTTATCCGCCCGCTTCGGAACGAAGTCAAAGGCAGGGCGGCATGGGCTGGACCTTGGGGCCGCTCGTCGCTAGGAGATTATATTATAAGAAAAGGGATGCGCATGCGGGTGACGTTCTGGGCGAGACTGGAGTTTGCAAGGGATGAGGTGGCCGTGGCACTCCGGGCTGTGCCGGGCGCGGAGGTGACAGTCGTCACGACGCTGTCGGGCCTCTTCGAGGTGATTGCCGACACCGAGTTTCTGGTACTGGTTGATGCGCCCGTGGCGGAGGCGCGAGAGGTCGTCGATCGGCTGAGTTCCAGTTCAGTTCGGCACTTGCACTTCAACTCGGCTGCTCGCGACGGCTTCACCGCCGCAGGCATTCCGCCAGGCATCACCATCAGCAACGCGGCAGGGGCTCTGTCGCCGACGGTTGCCGAACACGCCTTTGCCCTGCTTCTTGCCCTGACGCGAAGATTGCCGGCAGCACTGGATTTGCAGCGCGATGAAATGTGGGTGCAGAGCGTTGGGGCGGGGGCCCGATCGCTCGAGGGCAGCACCATGTTGCTGATTGGCCTCGGCAACATCGGCCGCGAGATTGCACGGCGTGCGCGAGCGTTCGGGATGCAGATCGTGGGGGTGAACAGGACTGTTCGCTCCGAGCCGCATGTCGATGACGTTTTTCCACTCGAAGCGCTCAATGACGTCCTGCCGCGCGCCGACGTCGTGGTCGCCTGCATTGCTCACAGTCCCGAGACGGGAGGCATTCTGGGCAGGGAGGCGCTCGCCCTATGCCGGCCTGATGCGCTCATCATCAATGTCGGACGCGGTGGTCTCGTGGACACAGAGGCATTGGCGGAGGCGCTTGAGACCGGCCGCATCGCCGGCGCAGGGCTGGATGTGACAGATCCCGAGCCCTTGCCCCGGGGGCATCCGCTGTGGCGCGCGCCAAATCTGATCATTACCCCGCATACTGCGGGTGCATCGGCGCGCGGCGCGCGGCGCATCGCCGACGCGGCAGCGAAGCAACTCGCCGGCGCAATTGCCCGTGTGTAGATTATAATATATCAAACGGCGAAATCATCCAGGGTCAGTGGAAATGGGCAGTCCGGATCGCGTCCTGCGCGAAGGGTTCGAGTATCAGTTCAGTGCGGTCGATCCGGTCGCTGGCGCCCATATCGACCCGGTGGGGACGGCGGTCTACGAGACGCTGGTTGCCAAGGGCGTTGATGGGGAAACACAGCCCTCGCTCGCCGAAAGCTGGACCGTCTCGCCGGATGGGCTCGAATACCGGTTCCGTCTGCGCGAGGGCCTGCGGTTTCATTCCGGCGCGCCCTGCGATGCGCGTGCCGTAGCCGCGGCGCTGGAGCGTTGCCGCTGGGGTGACGTTCGCACACGCCAGATCCAGTATTGGGATCCGGTCGCGGCAGTTTCGGCCGAGGACGAGCGGACGGTGCTGGTTCGGACCCACTATCCGACCACCCGCGTCATGCCGCTGCTTTGGGGCACGCATACGACGATCTTCAACCCGGCGATGCGCGAGCGTCTCGGCGCTGCCTATGGCTGCGAGGCGGCTGACGGCACCGGCCCTTATCGCCTGGTCGAGTGGTCGGTCGATCGCGTTGCCGCCGAGCGGGCCGAGACCTATGCCGGGACACCGGCGCGGTTTGTTCGCAACAGGACCAGGCCTGCGCCCATCCGGCGTATCGAGTGGATCACCGCGCTCGATCCCGATGAGCGCATGAGGCTCCTGCTTGAGGGGGAGGTGGACTGCCTGCACGCACCACCCGCCGAACGCCTCGGTGAACTCGACAGTCAGCGCTTCGAGGTGCTGAGCGCGCCTCAGTACTGCAATGTCTATTTCGCACTGAACTGGGGGCGGCGTGACCTGGGCTTCTTCGAACGCTCCGTTCGGGAGGCCATCTCGCTCGCCATCGACAGGCCGGCGCTCGTGCGCATGCTCCTCGATGGCCACGGCGACGTCACCTACGGGCCGGTCCCCCCGGGCTCCGAGTTCTACGATCCGGCCTCGGATCGCGCTGGCAGACACGATGTGGGGCAGGCGGAGCGCCAGTTGGACGCCGCTGGTTTCGTACGTGGCGCCGACGGCATTCGGGCACGCAACGGAGTGGTGTTGCAGTTCGAGTGCGTCGTACAGGACGACAGCGTTCTGCTCGGCGCGGCGCGTCTGGTTCAGGCACAACTCGCTCGCGTCGGCATCGCATTGGTGCTGGAACCGGTGGTGCCGTTTGCGCCCTTCTACAAGCGCCTGAGCGAGGGGCCCGCCAGCTTCCTCTCCAAGTGGCTTTGGCAGGACCCGATTGATGCGTTGATTGGCTTCACCTCCTCGGCCTGCCAGCCCCGCCCCAACTGGGAGCGTGCGTCGGTTCCGGAACTCGACTATGCATTCGATCGTTTCCGTCAGGCGACAACCCGGGAAGGTGTGCAGGCGGCGGCATCGACCGCCCAGGCGCTGATCGCGCGGGACTTGCCGATTGTTCCGCTCTTCACCCCGGCGGATATCTTCGTTCGGTCCAGAGCGGTGGCGGGTTGGGACCCCATTTCCAACAACCTGTATCCATTCTATCAAGACGTGCACTTTCGTCCCTGATCCGAACCGCAGCGCCACCTGCGCCCATTTACTTGAAGCTGTTTGTGAGGATTGACGACCAATGGCCGGAAAGCAGAACGGCGACACGGTTTCGCTTGTCGAACAGGTGTACGACGCGACCCGCCGAGCGATTCTCGAGGGGCGGTACAAGCCCGGCCAGCGGTTACGCCTGCAGGACATCGCGCAGGAAAACGACGTCAGCTTCATCCCCGTGCGCGAGGCATTGCGCCTGCTCGAAGCCGGCCGTCTGGTTGAGATTATCCCCAACAAGGGCGCTCGCGTTTCCGACGTGTCCGAAGAGGACATGGTCGACGCCTACCGGCTGCGCATCCTGCTTGAATGCAAGGCCGTCGAACTGGCCGCGACAGGGATCACCAAGGAAGAACTTGCCGAGGCCGACCAGTACTATGCGGAGATGATCCAGGCGTTCGCCGCGGGCGATGTGGAGACCTCAAGCGCAACGCACCGCGCGTTCCACCTGTCGCTCTATCATGCAGCACGCTCGCCCTGGCTGATCCACCTGATCGAGCTGCTCATGTCGAACACCGACCGCTACCGGCGGCTGTTGACGCCGGCTCGCCCGACCGCAAAACACCTCGCCGAAATCCGCCGCCAGCACCGCGACATTCTCGAAGCGGTACGCGAGGGCAATCCGGCGAAGGCCGCCGAGGCGCTGCGGGCGCACCTGCAGAACACGCAGGAGCGCTACAGCGCCGGGCTCGCGGAGCGCGTCTAGTCCTAGAGCGCGGAGCGCTCCTGGACATAGAGGATGGTGCGGCGCAGTCCTTCTTCGAGGTCGGCATCCGAACACGCCAGGGACAGGCGGATGAAGCCTTCGCCCGCCTCGCCGAAGGCACTGCCGGGGGTTGTGCACACCTTGCGGTCGCGCAAGAGTCCGAGCGCCAGTTCCTTCGAAGTGACGCCGGTCGCGCGGATATCGAGGAATACGTAGAGAGCGCCATCCGAGGGCGTGTAACGCAGGCCGGCCGCGTCGAGCATGCCGGCAGCAAGGTCGCGCCGCCGCGTGTAGGCCGCGACCATTTCCGCAACGGAATCCTGAGGACCGTTCAGTGCTTCCAGCGCCGCGATCTGCGAGACCACCGAAGCCGACGCGACGGCGGCCGCCTGCATGCGTGTGATCTGCTTTGAAAGCGCCGAAGGGGCCACGACGTAGCCGATGCGCCAGCCGGTCATGGCGTAGGTCTTGGAAAACGAGAAGCAGCTGATGACGCGCGACTGCTCAATCGGCTCGCCCGAACCGATGCTGTAGTGGGTGCCGCCGAACAGGACCTCGTCATAGCACTCGTCCGAAATGATCCAGAGGTCGCGCTCGGTCGCAAAGGCGAGGAGCTTCTGCAGCTCTTCCTTGTCGAACACCGCACCCGTGGGATTGCTCGGGGTGTTGAGGATGATGGCGCGCGTCTTGTCGGTGACCGCGGACGCGATGTCCTCGACGGTCATCTTGAAGCCGTTCTGCGCCTTGAGCCCATAGGGTCGCATGGTGCCGCCAGCGAGCCCGACCATCGCCGGATAGCCCGCCCAGCCCGGATCTGGGACCAGCACTTCGTCACCGCTTTCGAGCGTCGCGAGCAGCGCGAGATAGAGTGCGCCAGTTGCGCCGATGGTGACGTTGACGTTGTCGATGGAGCAGGGGATGGCGTTCCGTTCGGTGACCTTCTTCGCGATCGCCTTGCGCAGTTCGGAGATGCCGGAATTTGGTGGATAGCTCACCCGATTCTGTTTCACCCACGCGGCCGAGGCGCCGCTGATGTTGGCCGGCGTCTGGAAATTCGGGTCGCCGATCTCCAGCCGCAGCACGTCCGGAATCGAGATGGCGAGATCCATCATTTCGCGAATTCCCGAGAGGGGAATGGACTGGGTTCGGCTCGAGACGCGCGGCATGAAGCTGCTCCGAAGAATGTGCGTGGAGGGCAATCGAAGGCGATTGCGATGACGGATTTTATATTATAATGCTTGCGCCAGCGTCAAGCTGAGTGCCACACAACCGCGCCGACCGAGACTGCAAAGAAGAGACGGCGGACGCAAGGAGAGAAGATGAAGATCGCACGGTTCGAGACCTCTGGCGGGCGCATAGGGTGGGGGTGGCTCGATTCTGCCGACCCTTCCATCGTGCGCGAGGCGCTCGGATCGCTATCGACGGTGTTCCCCGACGAACTCGTGGGTTGGGAGCCGGAGGACCTGCTGAAGGTCCTGGCAACCGCGGAGTATCACTCCCACGACCTGGCGAGCCTGCGTCTGCTGTCGCCACTGACTCGTCGCAACACAATCATCGCTGTGGGGCGCAACTATCGGGAACACGCGGCCGAGGGCGGCAACCCGGTGCCGGAATTTCCGATGTTGTTCGGGCTGCTGCCGAGTGCCATCGTGGGGCCGTTCGACGATATCCAGATGCCGGGTGAATCCGAGCAGGTCGACTGGGAAGGCGAACTCGGCGTAGTCATCGGCCGTACCGCGCGAAATGTGAGCCGCGCCAACGCCCAGAGCGTGATCGCCGGTTATGTCGGCATCAACGATTTTTCGGCCCGCGATCTGCAGCGCAAGGACCAGCAGTGGACGCGCGCCAAATCATTCGACACCTTCAAGCCCATGGGGCCGTACCTGACGACGGTGGACGAACTGGGTCTCGCGACCGACGTTCGCATCTCGGTCAAGGTGAATGGTGTGCAGAAGCAGAACGAGAGCACCGCGATGATGGTGTTCCCGGTCGATTACCTCATCGAATACATCACCGCATTCGCGACGCTGGAGCCCGGCGACATCATTTCGACCGGCACCCCGTCCGGCGTCGGCATGGGCGCCAAGCCGCCGAACTTCCTCAAGCCCGGCGACGTAGTCGAAACCGAGATTGGCGGCATTGGCCGGATGGTCAATCGCATGCTCGCCCCGCGTGTGGCATCTTCCGCCCAGCAGAGGGAGGCGAACGTTGCCTGACGCCGATAAGCTCAAGGTTGCACTGGTCACCGGAGCCGCCAGCGGCATCGGCCGCGCCACCTCAATCCGGATGATCGAAGAGGGCTGGGGCGCCGTGGCGCTCGTCGACCGCGACGCGACTCTGCTCGCCAAGGTCGCCGCCGAAGTCGAGGCCGTCGGCGGGCGCACGATGCAGATCGTCGCCGATCTCAGCGACCTCGCCCGCATGGAGCAGGTGATCGCTGAAGCCGTGGCCGGCCTCGGCCGGGTTGACTCGGTGGTCAACTGTGCCGCGATGGCCCGCCCGGCGATTGCCGTGGTCGACTATGACACGGCGAAGTTCTCGCAGGACATGACGGTCAACATCACGGCGGGCTTCGTGCTGGCGCGCGATGCGGCGCGGCACATGATTGCTGCCAAGCGGCCCGGGACCATCGTCTTCATCGCCTCGATCAACGCGCAGGGCGCGGGCGTGGGCTCGGTCGGCTATTGCGCGTCGAAGGCCGGCGTCGTCACCATGATGAAGGTGCTGGCTGCCGAGCTTGGCGAATACGGCATCCGCGTCAATTCGGTGAGTCCGGGGCCGACCGACACGCCGCGCTCGGTGTTCCGGGTGGGTGAGAAGGTCATGGAGAAACTGCGCCAGCGCTTCGACGGCGCGGCCATCCGCAGGCTCGGCGAGGCGCGCGAAATCGCGGATGCCTGCGTGTACCTCTGCTCCGACCGCTCGAGCTACGTCTCGGGCCATGATCTTGTCGTGGATGGTGGCCTCATGGCCAGCGTCTACGTCGCGGCAAAACCGGAATAGGCGCATGCGGCTGGTCGAGAACATTCACCTCGTCGGTGGTGGGCCGTGGAGCGGCATGGGGCTGTCGCCGGGTGGCGACTGCAACATCTATCTCGTCGACTGCAAGGACTCGCTGGTGCTTGTCGATTGCGGCACAGGCGGCGCGGGATCAGTCGATGCGATCCTTGCCAACATCGAGGGTGACGGGCTCTCGCCGGATCGCATCTCGACGATCCTCATCACCCACAAGCACGGCGATCACATCGGCGGCGCTGCGCAGTTCGCGGCTCGCACCGGTGCCAGGGTCTATGCCTCTGCCGAGACGGCGGCAGTGCTGGCGGCTGGTGACGAGGAGGCGTCGAGCATCACCGCCGCCAAGGGGGCAGGGTTTTATCCCACCGACTACGTGCTTGCGCCGCTCGCGGGCGTGCAGACGCTGGCCGGGGGCGAGCACCTCAAGATCGGCGACGTGGATTTCGAGGTTGTCGAAACCCCGGGCCATTGCAGCGGCCACATCTCGTTCGTTGCCCGTCGCGGTTCGCGGGTCGATCTGCTGGCCGGTGACGTGCTGTTCTGGCGCGGCCGCGTGGTGATGCAGTCGCTCCCCGATTGCGACGTGATGGCGAGCGCGCGCAGCATCGAGCGGCTGGCCGCCATCGAGCGCGTCGACGGGCTCTACAGCGGGCACGGAGCCTTCACGATCGCGGGCGCCACCCGTCACATCAACGCCGCGCTCGAACACGTGCGCGGCCTCCGCCTGCCACCGGGACTGTAGGATGAACCGCTCCCCCGACCGAGCATCGATCGCCGAGCGCCTGACGCGCTACGTGGCGATCGACTCCACCAACCCGGCGCTCGACAACGGCGTTGGTGAGGGGGAAATGGGAACGGCCGTTGCCGCCGATCTGGAGAAGCTCGGCGCGCGCGTCGTGCGGCAGCAGGTGCAGCCGGGTCGCGACAACATCATCGGCTACTTCGACGTTTCGCCGGACTTGCCGACCATCGTCCTCGATGCGCATCTCGATACCGTCCCCGCAAGCGCCACGATGGCGCCGGGCGGTTGGCGCGATGGCGTGCTGTTCGGGCGCGGGGCCTGTGACAACAAGGGTTCGCTTGTGGCGATGATCGAGGCCGTGCGCCTCGCCACCGCCGATGGCCGCAATCCGGGCGCCAATCTTGTGCTGCTCGGCAGCGTCGATGAAGAGGTTACGGTTCGCGGCGCGGAAGCCGTGCTGCCGCTGCTTGGCAATGCCGATCTCATTCTTGTTGCAGAGCCGACCAACCTCGATGTTGGAACCTGGCACAAGGGCACGACCCGCTTCACCATCGATGCCATCGGACGCTCGGCGCATTCCTCGATGCCCGAACTGGGCGACAACGCCATCATGCACATGGGGGAAGTGCTTGCGCGTATCGCCAGCACGATCCAGCCGCGGCTGAATGCCGTGCTCGCCTCGACGGGTGAGACCTGCAAGATGAGCGTAGGGGCCATTTCGGGTGGCGGACCGCTGAACCTCGTGCCGCACGCCTGCCGTCTCGGGATCGACGTGCGCCGCGTTCCCGGCCAGTCGACCGATGACGTGCTTGCTGTATTCGATACGGAACTGGCCGACCTGATCGCCACCGGCCACGTCCGCCGGAACGCACCCTCCATTGCCTCGCCGGCCTTCGAGACCAGCGCGGGGCCCGAACTGACGGAGCTCTTGGTCTCCGTGGCACGCGAGCAGGGGGCACCCTCGCGCGAGATCGGGCTGCCGTTCGGCACAAACGCCAACCGCATTGCTCGCCTTGGCGCGCCGACCTTCATCGTCGGTCCCGGCCACATCAGGCATGCCCATACCGATGAAGAGCAGATCGCTCTCGATGAAGTCGTGCAGGGTGCAGCCTATTTTGCCGCGCTGATCGAACGCGCGGCGCCGCTGCTTGCTACGGCGCCGCCCCGGCGCCCGGTTTCCGAGTCCCTGCGCCTCGGCCGGGGTTGATAAGAACACACACTAGACGGATCGAACGGGAGACTTCCGAATGCCCATGGCCAAGATCAACGGCGGCGAAATCTACTACAAGCTCGAGGGCAATGGCCCGCCGCTGGTCCAGGTGCCGGGTGCGGCGACAGGCATCCAGGGCTACATGCGCATCACCCCGTACCTGCGCGAGCATTTCACCGTGCTGGATTTCGATCCGCGCGGCTATGGCGACAGCTCGCGCAGCGAGGCCGGCTACGGGTTCGATCTGTGGTCTAAGGACCTCGCCGCGCTGATCGATCATGTCGGTTTTAACAAGTTCATGTTCCACGGCGCGTCGATGGGCAGCACGTTCGCGCTCGACTTCACGGCCAATCATCCCGAACGCGTTCAGGCGATGGTGCTGAGCGGTTGCACCGCCAAAAACGACGTGACCTCAAGGGCGCAGTTCCGCGCCTGGAAAGCGCTGGCGCAGGCATACGGCATCGGTAGCCCGGAACTGTCGGGGCTGATGGCGACGCACTCGCTGACGCGGCGGCTGCTCGACACGCCCGAGATGCGCGAGACGTTCATCGAGAACCTCGGCAAACAGCTCAAAAAGACGGTGACCCTCGATGCCTATGTCGCCGCCTGCGACTACCTCATCAATGTCGACGTCACCGACCGGCTGGCGCGCATCACCACGCCAACCCTGATCATGGTCGGCGACGAAGATGTGCTGACGCCCGCCGCGCAGGGGCCGACCGGTTGTGGCGGCAAGCAGATCTTCGACGCGCTGACCAACGTCGCGGTGAAGGAATACGTGGTGCTTGAGGGCTCGGCGCACAGCAACATGCGCGACGTTCCCGACATCGCCGCGGCAGCAATCATCGCCTTCGCCAAGAAGGTCCTGAACTGAAGTTCTGACGCGGCCGCCGATCATGCCGGCGGCCGAACCGGGGTTGGGGAGAGGGCGCTTCGTGCGCCCGACGCTATGCTTTGCGCGCTCATAAGTGATTGACAACAAAGGAGGATTTGTTGTCGTCATGCGCGCGAAATTGCTCCCGGTGCGTTGACGGTCTGCGGTGGATATTATATTATATGAACGCCAGGTGGGCACAGGGAGATAGGAATATGGAGCATCACGACAACATCACGGAAGTGATGGGAGAATATCGTGCGGGCCAGATCGGTCGCCGCGAGTTCCTTCGCCGCGTCGGTGTCATTGGTCTGTCGAGCCTTGCGGCGGGGACGCTGCTGGCGGGCGTCGGCCGAGCCTATGCACAGAGTCCTGCGAGCGGGGGTACGCTGGTCGAGGGCTATGATCGCGATTTCAGCCCGATCGATCCGGTGAAGACCGCGTGGGCCGACCCGGCGATGAACGCGCTCTACGAGCCGCTCGTCACCCATGACTACGATGGCAAGATCGTGCCGTTCCTGGCGCTCGCCTTCAACGAGAGCACCGAGCGCTGGACGTTCGACATCCCGGCCGGCCGCACCTTCCACTCAGGCGCTCCGGTTACGGCGGACGCCGTCGCCCGTGCGCTGCAGGTGATGATCTCCCCCGACACCGGCCAGAACGCCAGCTTCTACACGCAGGTGGACAAGATCGCCGCGGAGGGCGAGCAGGTTGTCTTCGCGCTAAAGGCGCCGAAGCACGGTCTGGCAGAGGTGCTGTCGACCGAGTACGCCTACATTCCGAATATCGACCGCCGCAACGAGATCGGCGCCGGCACCTTCGGTGCGCAGGAAGCCGACGGCTCGGGCCCGTTCAAGCTCGCCGAATACGTCACGGGCTCGAAGGTCCGCGTCGAGAAGTGGGCCGAGTATCCTGGGCAGGGTGCGCCGCACTTCGAGAACCACGGCCCGGCCCGTCTCGATGCCGTCGAGTGGGTGCCGATCCTCGAGCCGTCGCAGCGCGCGCCGGAAATCGAGACCGGTTCCGTCATGACAGTGAAGAACCCGCCGAGCGCCGACGTCGCCCGGCTGAAGTCGAATGCCGATCTCGTCGTGATCGAGTTCCCCGAGCCGGCAAACTTCTTCCTCCTGCCGAGCATGAAGCGGACTGACCTCGAATTCGACAAGGTCGAAATCCGTCAGGCCCTCTCGGGCGCCATCGACCGCGAAGGCATCGTTGCGGCCATTCTCAATGGCGGCGGCGAGGCGACGCGCGGGCCGGTGTCTTCGGCATGGCGCTTCTATGAGCCGGGCGTCGAGGCGTTCAACAACTACGATCCCGAGAAGTCCGCCGCGACCCTTGAAGCTGCCGGCTGGGTTGTCGGCTCGTCCGGCGTCCGCGAGAAGAACGGCGTGAAGATGGAGTTCACCGCCATCCACGTCGCACACCCGATCGAGATCCAGGTGATGGCCGCGATTGCTGCCATGTTCCAGGAAATCGGCGTCGTCATGCACGTCGAGAGCCTCGAAATCGCGGCTTTCCGCGAGAAACGCCCGAAGGCCGACATGTTCGGCTTCAAGTGGCTGTGGGCGGTCTATGCCGACATCGTGCCGCTGTTCATCCGGCTGTTCCAGCCGAACGACCATCCGGATGTCGCCGCCATTCTCGATGCCTTCAAGGCGTGGGAAAACAGCGTCTCCGACGACGAGATGCGCGCCGTGACCAGCAAGGCTCAGTTGCTTGCGGCCGAACTCGCGGCCACCCTGCCGGTCTACACGCCGAACTCGGTCTGGGTGCACCACAAGAAGGTGCACGGCTGGCGTCCGACGCCGTATGGCCTCTACCCGTTCTACAATGACGTCTGGATCGAGCAATAACGGTGACCGCAGCGGCACCAGAAGATGTGCTGAACACGGGAGTCGGGCGGCGCAACTGCCCGACTTGCCGGCTGGCGGCGGCAATTGCCCGGCAGGTGCTTTACTCCCTGCTGGTGCTCCTGCTCGTCGCCACCGTGGCCTTTGTCGGACTTCGCCTCGCACCGGGCGATGTCACCACGCAGTTGCTCGATCCCGTGCGCACCCCGCCCGAACAGTTCGCGGCATTGCGGCGCGAACTCGGACTCGACCTGCCCATCTGGCAGCAGTTCTGGAACTACCTGGCTGGCATTTTTCGCGGCGATCTCGGCGCCTCGCTGCTGACGCGTGAATCGGTTGTCGCGATTGTGACGCAGGCCGGCGGGTACACGATCGCACTGGCGCTCGCTGCGTTCGCCATCATCTACGGCGTTGCCATTCCACTGGGTATTCTCGCCGCCAGCCTGCCGGGCAGTATCGTCGACAAGCTGATCAACTTCGTCGCCAGCATGCTGATGGCGACCCCGAATTTCGTTCTCGCAATTCTTCTCGTGAATGTTCTGGCGCTGAACCTCGGCTGGCTGCCGGTTGCCGGAACGGGAACCTGGATGCATCTCATCCTGCCCGCAATGGTGCTGGCCGCCGAGCCTCTCGGCTTCGCGACGCGCCTCGTGCGCACCTCCTACATCGAGCAGGCGAACGCCCAGTACGTCGATACCATGCGTCTGCGCGGCCTTTCGGAGCACGTCATCCGTTGGCGGCACATCATGCGCAATGCGCTGTTGCCGGTGGTGTCTCTGGCCGCTGTTCAGGTCCGTACGCTGGTTGGATACACCCTGATCGTCGAGACGATCTTCCGCTGGCCGGGCCTTGGCAAACGTCTGGTCGATAGCGTGCTGACCCGCGACTACCAGGTTGCACAGGGGCTCACCATTCTGCTTGCACTGGTCGTGGTGGTCGCAACGCTGGTCTCGTCCATTCTCTATCGTGTTGCCGACCCAAGGGTGCGCACCTCATGAGCACTGAAGTCGCCACCATCAAGGTCGCCCCGCCGGGCGGTGTGCGGGCGCTGTTCCGCGGCATGCCGATTGGCCTCATCGCTGCGGTGGCGCTCTTTGCGATCGCCGGCCTTGCTGGCGCGCTACTGTTGCTCGTGCCCGATCTCAGCAAGCTGGTGTTCAAGCAGGCGCTGTCGAAGGCCTATGCGGCGCCATTCACCAAGGGGACGCTGCTTGGCGCCGATCAGCTCGGCCGGCCGCTCGAATGGAGGCTGCTTGCCGGGCTCGGCATCTCGCTCAGTTCCGCCGCGGCCGTCACGATCATCGCCACGACGATCGGCCTGGCAATGGGGATACTGGGCGGCTTTTTCGGGCGGACCGTCGATCGCATCGTTACGATCATCATCGACGTGACCTGGGCCTACCCGACGCTGCTGCTTGCCGTCGTTATCGCCGGCATTCAGGGACCAGGTGTCTCGACCGTGATCTGGGCGCTGGGCCTCACGCTGTGGGCAGCGATGGCGCGCATTGTCCGGGCGCAGGTTCTGGTGCTGCGCGAGCAGGATTTCGTGCTCGCCGTGCGGGCGCTCGGCTACGGCCGATTTTACATCGCAACCCGCCACCTCATTCCCAATCTCGCGCCCATCTGCATCCTGATGGCGACCCTGTTCGTTGCCCTGACCATCGTGGCGGAGGCCGGCCTCAGCTTCATCGGACTTGGCGCGCAGTCGCCGACACCGAGCCTTGGCAAGACGCTGGCCGAGGGCTTCAGCTTCGCCTCGTCCTCACCGTGGCCGCTTATCTTCGGTTCGGCCACCATCATCGCGCTGGTCACCAGTCTCAACGCGTTCGGGGACTATCTGCGCGACGTGCTCGATCCCAAGGGCCGTGCCGTACTCCCGATGCCGGGCCTCGTCCCGCGCAACGCAGCCGGCAGGGCCGCGGCGGTCCCAACCGGGGAATCCGACACGCTCGTCGTCGACGGTGCATCGGTGGTCATCCATCGGCGCGACCGCAGCGAAGTCACGGCTGTCTCCGACTTCACGCTGAGCCTGCCGCATGGTTCGACACTCGGGATTGTCGGCGAAAGCGGCTCGGGCAAGTCGGTGGCGGCGCGCGCTATGTCCGGCCTCCTGCCCAGTGGACTTGGCCTCGCGGCGGGACGCATCTTCTGGAACGGCGTCGATATTTCGACGATCGCTGCCGACAAGTTGCGCGACAGCCGCGGCAAGGTTGTCGGCATGGTGTTTCAGGATGCTCGCGCCAGCATGGATCCGCTCTACACCATTGGCTGGCAGATCACCGAAGCGCTCCGCGCGCATGAGTCGGGCTCGGCCGCGGATCATCGCAAGCGTGTGCTGGACATTCTGGGGAAGGTCGGGCTCAACGATCCCGCCGTCTATTTCGACCGCTATCCGCACGAACTGTCGGGCGGCCAGATGCAGCGTGCCGCCCTTGCCGCCGCGCTGATCCTGCAGCCGCAGATCCTGATCGCCGACGAGCCGACCACCGGTCTCGACGCAACGACGCAGAAGAAGATCGTGACGCTGGTGCAGGCGCTGCAGCGCGAGATGGGCATGACCATCATCTGGATCTCGCACGACGTCGAACTGGTGGCGCAGATCGCTGAAAACGTCATCGTCATGTACGCTGGCGAGGTTGTCGAGGCGGGCAGGACGGCGGAGGTTCTCGCCGCGCAGCAGCACCCCTACGCGCTCGGCCTGATGAAGAGCCGTCCGCACCTGTCGATGACCCCGAAGACGCCGTTGAGATCGGTGCCGGGCAACGTGCCCGAGCCCGGCTCCTGGCCGTCGGCATGCCGCTTCGTCCCCCGCTGTGATCGTGCGGGGGACGCGTGCAGCAGGCTGCATCCGGAACTCGTGGCCGATGCATCGGGACGAAAGGTGCGCTGTCACAACCCGGAGCCGGCAGCGGCCGGAGTGTCAGCATGAGCGAGCCTATTCTCAGCGCTTCGCGCCTCAACAAGGCCTATCGCGGGCAGGGTGGCCGCCCGCCCCTGCAGGTGCTCCGCGACGTCTCGTTCGATCTGCATGCCGGAGAAACCCTGGGCGTGGTGGGTGAGAGCGGCAGCGGCAAGAGTACGTTGGCCCGTGTGCTCCTGCGCCTGACCGGTGTGGACAGCGGTGCGATCAGCTTTCGTGGTGTTGATGTGCTGCGCCCCGCTGCCCAACAGGCAAAGCATTTGACGCGACAAAAAGCGGGGCGCAAGGGGCATCGGGAATCT